>NZ_JCABYM010000051.1:0-73493 GCF_059499385.1 Limnoglobus sp.
GTTGCACCCGCCGACCCCCCTCCCCGGCCCTCCCCCCCAAGGGGGGAGGGAGAAAGAGTTGAACCCCCGCGACCTCCGGTCCACTCCCGCAGCTTCCCCATCACCCGCTTCGCCGTGCCCCAGTCGAGCCGCGGCGGGCGGGTTCCAATCGTGTTCACCCAAACCACCTCGCGGCGGCCGAGCAGCTTCCGCACGAGGTGCTGGCAGCTCGACGGGTGACGGCCCCAATCGTCGGCGAACACGACCAGCGGGCGGGCGGCGGTTTGTGACATAGAGTCATTATGGAACACGAACCCGCCGCGAGGCCGCTTCATGCCGTTGTCCTGCCCGCTGTTCTTCCACACGCTCGAACCGTGCGCCCGCCGCGGCGAGCCAGTGACCGTCGGCCTGCCGTGGCCCCGCGGGGCGGTCGCGGACGACCGGCTGTTCCAACTGATCGGCCCGGACGGGTCGCCGCAGGTGCTGCAAACGCGGGTGCTCGACCGCTGGCCGGACGGCAGCGTGCGGTGGTGCCTGTTCGACTTCCTCGCGACGTGGGACGGCGTGACCCGCGAGAGCGGGTATCGGGTGGAAATGACGGATCGACCGCGGGCGTCCGAGACCTTTCCGGTGGTCGGGCCGCCGCCATTCGTATTGTCTGCCAAGTTCGACCTCAATCGTAACGACTGGCCGGTCGCGGCGACTGAAGTAGTGGAGGAAGGTTCCATCCGCCGCCGGTGGGAGTTGACCGAAACCCGCGTCGGTCCGTGCCGGGTGTTCGGTCATGCGGACACGTTTCCCAACAGCAAGACGGTGAGACTACAACTCACGATTCAGAACCCGCAGCCGGCGGCCCACCCTGGAGGGAATTGGGACCTCGGCAACGACGGTTCCTTTCTGTTCACATGGCTCTACTGCTCCTTCGTCATCGCCCCATCCTCGTCAGCAGTCGCCCGGTTGTCGGCCGAGGCCAACACCGAGTTCATCGAATACGAGAACCACGTGGAGATCCATCAGGAATCGAGCGGAGGACCGAACTGGCAATCCACAAACCACGTCACTCGCGACCGTGTCGTCCCGCTGCGGTATTCCGGGTACGAGATCGAGGCCAACAAGGGCCATCGAACCAGGGGCGGCCGCGCAACGCCCATCCTTACCGTTCAGAATGAGTCGCATTTCCTCGGCGTGGCTGTGCCCCGGTTCTGGGAAAACTTTCCCAAGCGTATCTCCGCTTTCGACGAGGTTGTCTTCGTTGAGTTGTTCCCGAACAAAGTCCACTGGGACGATCTCAAGGAGAATGGTTCCCCTTACGAAACCCCCAAGCACGAACTCCAGGGCGGCGAGCAGAAGACGCACGCGTTCTACGTCGCGTTCGGCAAGGACGCGATCACCGACGACCCGATGGTCTGGTGCCGCTCGCCGATCGTCTGCCACGCGGCCCCGACGTGGTACGCGGACAGCGGCGCGATACCGTACCTGACGCCGAAGGCCGGCGACCCGCACGCGAAGTACCTCGCACTCGTCGATCAGGCGCTCGACGGGCCGGACACGTTCGTTCACAAGCGGGAGAAGATCGACGAGTACGGCTGGCGGAACTTCGGCGACGTGTACGGCGACCACGAGGCCGTCTACCACAAGGTCGAGACGCCGCTCGTCTCGCATTACAACAACCAGTACGACTGCGTCGCCGGGTTCCTGTGGCAATTCCTCCGCAGCGGCGACGTGCGGTGGCTCGCGCACGGGCTGGAGTGCGCCGACCACACCTGCGACATCGACATCTACCACACCGACGGCGACAAGGCGGCGTACAACCGCGGGCTGTTCTGGCACACGTACCACTACGCCGACGCCGACACCGGCACGCACCGCAGCTACCCGAAGGCCATCACCCGCGGGCCGGTCGAGAGCCTGACGACGAAGATGGACGCCCTCGGCGCGACGGCCGCGTCGTTGAAGAAGACGTACCAGGTCGGCGGCGGCCCGGCGTCCTCGAACAACTACAACCACGGACTAATGCTCGCGTACTTCCTGACCGGCAACCCACTCTACCGGGACGGCGCGCTCGACCTGGCCGGGTACGTGCTGGGCATCGAGGACCCGTCGAAGACGCCGTTCCGGTTCCTGTCCCGCGAGTTCACCGGCCTCGCGTCCGAGAGCAACCCCGGCTACCACGGCCCCGGCCGCGGGTCCGCGAACTCCATCAACGCCACGCTCGTCGGCCACCAGCTGACCGGCGACGCGAAGTACCTGGCGAAGGCCGAACAAATCATCCGCCGCGTCGTCCACCCCAGGCAGAACCTCGAACGGCTGGACCTGCTGAACGCCGAGCTGCGGTGGTACTACACGATGACGCTGCAAGCCGTCGGCCGCTACCTCGACTACAAGGCCGACCTCGGCCAGCTCGACGAGACCTACGCCTACGCGCGGTTGGCGATGTTGCACTACGCCCGGTGGATGGCGGCGAACGAGCGGCCGATCCTCGACACGCCGGAAAAATTGCAGTACCCGACGGAGACGTGGGCCGCGCAAGACATGCGGAAGGTCGAAGTCTTCCAGTACGCCGCGAAGCACGCGGCCGGCGACGAGCGGGCGAAGTTCCTCGAACGGGCCGCGTGGTTCTTCGACTACGTGCAGAACAAGTTAAGCGAGTTCGAGACGAAGTCGCTGTGCCGGCCGGTGATCCTGATGCTAACGAACGGCTGGTCCCGCAACTGGTGGCGACTGAACCCGGACGCAACCGCGCCGGAACCGGCGGTGACGAAGTCGCCGGACGACTTCGGCGAGTGGCGGATGTTCGTGCCGCAGAAGGCGAAGGCGATCAAGCGGGCGAAGATGATCGTCGCCGTCGGCGGGATACTTGCCGGGGGGATGTTCGTCGTGCTCCTTGTCTATCTTTTCAAGTGACCCCGACCCGTCGGGGTCCAGGAGAACGCCCGTCATGGTCAAAAATGATGTCCATGAGTAATCACGGCGATTTCCAGCCGCGAGGAGCTTGCGGGCCGCGGAGCGGGTGTCCGAATCGGGGTGGATTTAGTGGACGGGCGTTTACAGAAATGGGGCGATTCGCCGGCCGGCGCGGACCTTCGACGCGGCCGGTCGCAGACGGCCAGGAACGACTTGGCTTGCTCTTGCGGCGGTCAGGCCGCGGCGCGGTGGTAGTGCCGGAGCAGCCCGCCCAACCGCTTCTTGCACCGCACGCGGCCGGCCGAGAACTTGAGGATCGCTTGCGGCTCGCCGCCGAGTGGGGCGTTCCCGATCCCTTGGTGGGGACGCTCGCCGCTGTAGTGGGTCAAAAACTCCGCCAGCAAGTGCCGCAGGTGCTTCTCGCCGAAGATCACGAAATGGTCGAGCAGCTTCTGTCGCAGGGTCTGCGCGAACAGCTCGGCGTGGGCGTTCAGGTTCGGGGCGTTCGGGCCCACCCGCTGAACGGTCGCCCCCTCGGCCGCGAACACCGCGTCGAACGCCTTCGTGTACTTCCCGTCGTGCTCGATGATGAGATACCGCGGCGGTAGCCCCATCTCCTCCACCCGCATCGTCGCGTTCCGCGCCTGCTGCTTCACCCACTCCGGGGTCGAGCTGGCACTGACGCCCGCGACGAACGCCTTCCGTGATCCCGGGTGCAGGAAGAACAGCACGAACACGTCCACGATCCCTCGCGTGGTCCGCGTCTTGACCGTGAGGAAGTCGCTGGCCCACAGCGTGGCCGCGTGGCGGGAGAGGAAGGCCGTCCACGTGCCGACGCCCCGTTTCGGCCCGGGGTCCAGACCGGCCTCGCGAAGGATGTTGATGACCGTGGACCGGCTCACCGCCCGGACGCCGAGCATCCTCAGCTCGCCGAGGATGCGGGAGTAGCCCCACACGGTCTCGCGGGCCAAGCGAAGGACCAGGTCCCGCAGTCGGCGTCCGTCCGCGGGCGGGGCATCCTCCGCGTCGGCTTCTCGCCCTTGCCCACCGGGCGAACGTCCGCGGGGACACGATCGTGATGACGCCCGCGATCGCCGTCCCGAGCCGCCGCCCGTACTTGACCAGCCGGGCCCGCTCCCGCGGCGTCACCGTGATCCGGTCGGGGAGTTTGTCCCGCAGAATCCCGTTCTCCTCCCGGAGGTACTCGACGGTTTGCGCGAGCTTCCGCTCGCGGAGGGTGACGAGGATGAGCCACAATGGCTCCAACAGGCGGGGCATCGGGAACCCGTCGATTCGTTGGAGAATTGCAGGGATGGACATGGTTTTTGTACACCGCCGAAGGGCCGAGGAATCGTCGGCCCGATGCCGCCGCCGGCCATACCCCGCAACCGAGGGCGCGATCCTGCCGGTCGTGCCGCCGGAGGCGCGAAGGCCGCAGGGAGGAGAAACTGGCGCGCGGCTGTTAACCCGCCGGTCGTTGAATTTTGGCCTGAACCCATTTCGACCCGCCGGTTAACATAAGTCGAGAGTTTGAAGTTCGAAACTGTTCCACTCGGACACCGAGTAGGATTCGGAATGGAATAGCTTTTCAGACGTATTTCATCCGTCGCCTCGATTAAATCACCTGCAAAATCAATGAACACCGCATCTGTCGGGGGCGATCTCGCGCCGACGGTCGCGCGAGGAGTTTGAAATCTGTTCTCCTCGGGACGGCCCCGATCGAGGCTCACGACGAGAGGTTCAAGGCCGCGTTGTGCGTCATCTCCGTCCGCGAGACGTGGCGGACCTTCGCGATGTTCGCGTCGGCCGTGTGGGTCGCGTTGTCCACGTCCCACGAGACCCGCAGGGTCCACGCCCCCGGCTCGACGCCGTGCAGCAGCTGGACCGGCAAGCCTGGCGGGGCGGACGGGAAAAGCGCCCCATACCCGTCCGGGTCGGCGGCGACGGCGAGGGCCACGGACGCGTCGAGGTAGTGCCTCGGGTCGTCGGCCAGGACGTTGCGGTACACGGCAGCTCCTCCGGTAGGGCCACTACTCGGGAGCAACGAGGGGCCGGACCCGGAGGCGCGAAGGGGAATGGGGATTGCCCCGACAGCCGGCGGTCAGTGCGAGACGGGGATGCGGACGAACACGGCCGTGCCGCCGCCGGGCCGGGACTCGATCTCCAGCGTGCCGCCGACGAGCGACACCCGCTCCCGCATGCCGACGATGCCGAGCCGCTCGGTCGCCGCGTCCGGGTCGAACCCGCCGCCGTCGTCCTCGACGACGGCCAGGACGTGCCCCTCGTGCCGGGTAAGGGTCACCGTCGCCCGGCCGGCCCGCGCGTGGCGGGCCACGTTCGTCAGCGCCTCCTGAACGACACGGTACAGGGTCGTTTCCACCTCCGGCGGCAGCCGGGCCGCGGACAGGTCCGGGACCGCCGACTCGACGCGGACGCCGGTGCGGGCCGACCAGTCGGCGAGCAGTTGCCCCACGGCCGCGTACAGGCCGATGTCGTCCAGGGCCGTCGGCCGCAGGCGGACGGCGAGGTCGTGCAGCTGGCGGCCGAGGTCGTCGGTCAGTTTCTGCACGCCGGCCAGCCGGTCGGTGGCGGCCGGGGGCAGCGGCCCGGCCGCCCGGACGGCCCCCAGGCCCAGGGCGATCGCGGTGAGCGTCTGCCCGACCTGGTCGTGCAGGTCGCGGGCCAGCCGCTGCCGCTCGTCCTCCTGGACGGTCGCCAGCCGCCGGCTCAGCTCCTGCCGCTGGGTCATTTCTTCCTGCAGGTCGGCGGTGCGGGTGGCGACCCGCTCCTCCAACTCGTCCCGCACCCGCCGCAGGGCTTCCTCCGTCTCCTTCAAGCCGGTGATGTCCATGCACGCCCCGGACAGCCGCGGCGACCCGGCGGTGTGGAACACGTCCCCCTGGTCCCGCAGCCACCGGACCGCGCCGTCCGGCCAGACGACGCGGAACTCGACGTTCAACGGCCGGGCGTGCTTCACCGACCGGTCGAACGCGGCCGCCACCGCGGGGCGGTCGTCCGGGTGGACGTGCGCCAGGAAGTCGGCGAACGGCCGCCGCGTCCGCTCCGGCGGCAACCCGAGCAGCCGGTTCAGGTTCTCGTCGCGGGCGTGCTCGTCGGCCATCACGTCCCACTGCCAAATCCCCATCCGCGCGGCCGTCAGCGCCAGCCGGAGTTGTTCCTCGGCCCGCGCCTGGGCGGCCTCGGCGCGCTTCCGGTCGGTGATGTCGTAGGACACGGCCAGCGCCGCCGTCACCCGCCCGTCGGCGTCCCGCAGCGGGACGCCGTGGGTGACGTAGTGCCGGCCGTGGGCGGCGTGTTCCGCCTGGAACGCCTCCCCGGCCAGCACCCGCCGGTAGTTGGCGGCGTACTCCCGCTCCAGGTCCGGGGGCAGAACCTCCGCGAGCGCCTTCCCCTCCAGGTCGGCCGGCGTCAGCCCGGCCGGGGCGAGCGCCTCGCCGGCGGCCAGCTCGTACCGCAGGTCGTGGCCGAGGACGAACACCGCCCCGTTCGGCAGGTTGGCCGCCACCGCCCGCAGCCGGTCCGCGCTCGTCCGCGCGGCGTCCCGCGCCTGAAGGGCGTCCTCCATGACGTTCAGCGCGGCCCGCCGGCCGGCCGCGAGTTCGGCGTTGGCCCGGCGGAGGACGGCCAGCGGGTCAGCCATCGCCCGCCTCGTTCTCGAAGTCGAGCGGGTACGGCTCGGCCTCGCCCAGCCGCCGGCACAGCGCGTTGATCTCCTTCTTCAACTCGACCATCCGGGACTCGCGGGCGACCATCGCCCGGTTGAACCGGGTCAGCTCGTCCAGGCTCGCCCGCAGGTCCCCCTCGGCCGCCTTCCGGTCGGTCACGTCGGCGGCCACGCCGGCCACCCGGACGGCCCGCCGCGGGTCGCCGGCGAACTCCGTCCGGGCGGTGACGGTCAGCCACCGCTCCGCCCCGTCCGGGTGGACGACGCGGACGTCCTGCCGCAGCGCGCCGTCCCCGGCCGGGTCGGTCGCCCGCGCGAGGGCGGCGGCGTACCGGTCGCGGTCGTCCGGGTGAATTAGCGGCGCGAGGCCGGCCACCAGGCTGAGGTTGCCGCCGACCGGCAGGCCGAACAGGGCGACCGTGGCCGCGTCCGGGTCGCCCCGGTCCTCCGCCGGGTACCACACGAACGACCCCATCGCGGCCGCGTCCAGGGCCAGCCGCTCCCGCCCCTCGGACGCCAGCAGGGCGGCGTCCGCCTTCCGCTGGTCCGTCACGTCCACGAACGTCACCACCACGCCGTCGATCCGGTTGTCCGCCGTCCGGTACGGCAGCACCCGCCGCAGGTACGCCCGGCCGCTCTCGCTCTTGACCTCGCGGACGACCGGGACGAGCTTGTCCAGCACGGCCTGCGCGTCCGGGATGAGGTTCAGGTCGGCGAACTTCCGCCGCAGGTCGGACAGCGGCCGGCCGGCGTCCGACGGGATCAGGTCGAACAGGTCCTTCGTCGCCGGGGTGAACCGGCGGATGCGGAACCGCTGGTCGAGGAACAGCACGGCGATGTCCGTGCTCGTCAGCAGGCTGGACAGGTCGTTGGTGGTGCTCTCCAGCTCGGCCATCTTGGCCTCCAGCTGGGCGTTCACCGTCGTCAGCTCCTCGTTGAGGCTCTGCAGCTCCTCCTTGCTGGTCTCCAGCTCCTCGTTCGTGCTCTGCAGCTCCTCGTTGATGCTCGTCACCTCCTCGTGGGAGGCCTTCATCTCCTCGCTGGACGTCTGCATCTCCTCCAGGGCGCTCTGCAGCTCGTCGCGGGTCCGCTGGAGTTCCTCGACGAGCCGGGCCTCGGCCGTCGGGTCGCCGGGCGGGAGTTGGGGCGGGGGCGGCAGCTCCGGGTAGTTGCGGAACGTGACGAGCCAGTACGCGTCCCCGGCCCGGCGGTCGAGCGGGGAGACGCCGACCTCGACCCGGCGGCGGCCGGCCGGCGTGTCGATCAGCCCGTCCCGGACGGCGACCGCCTGCCGCTGCTCGCCCGCCCGGTGCAGGGCGGTCCGGACGGCCCCGCGGACCTGGTCGTTGGCCAGGGTCAGCAGGTCCCGGCTCGGCTCCCCCCGCGGCTGGTTCAGGTACGGGCCGGTCTCCCCGTGGAAGTAGACGATCTGCCCCTGGGCGTCCACGACCACGGCCGGCGGGGTGTGGGCGTCGAGCAGCATCCGGGCCGCCGTCTGGGCGACCGACGCCCGCGGCACCTTGGCCGCCGGGATCGTTCGCCCCTCGTTTTCCGTCGCGACCATCGTGGGGAAGTCGAGCGTCCCGTGCCGGGTCGGGCCGACCCGGCGGAACAGCCGGTGCTTCTTGTCGATCGGCTGGAAGTCGTCCTCCAGCCCGCCGACGGACTCGCTGTTGCCGAGCATCAGCGCCCCGCCCTCCCGCAGCCCGAAGTGCAGCAGGTTCAGCACCCGCCGCTGGACCTCCGGCTCCAGGTAGATGAGCAGGTTGCGGCAGGTGACGATGTCCAGCCGGCTGAACGGCGGGTCCTGGAGGACGTTCTGCGGGGCGAAAATGACCAGCTCCCGCAGCCCCCGCTTGACCCGGTAGTTGCTGTCGTCCTTGTCGAAGAACCGCTCCAGCCGCTCCGGGGTGACCTCGCTCTCGATCCCGCCGGGGAACACGCCGGCGCGGGCGTGGCCGAGCGCCCGCTCGGCCATGTCGGTGGCGAACACCTTGATGTCCAGCGCCTTGCCGCGGGCCTCCGCCTCCTCGACCAGAAGGATGGCGAGCGAGTACGCCTCCTCGCCGGTGGCGCACGCCGCCACCCACGCCCGGACCGGGGACCCGTCCGGCCGGTCCTCGACGAGCGGGGCGATGACCTTCTCCCGGAGCACGTCCCACGCCTCCGGGTCGCGGAAGAACCCGGTGACGTGGATAAGCAGGTCGTCGGCCAGGGCGGTGACCTCGCTGGCGCTCTGCCGGAGGCCCTTGACGTACTCGCTGAGGGAGGCGACCTGTCCCAACCCCATCCGCCGCTGGACGCGGCGGAGGATGGTCGGCTTGCGGTACCCGGTGAAGTCGTGCCGGGTGCGGGCGCGGAGGACGCTGAGGACTTCGGCCAGCGCCTGCTCCTCCCGCCGGGGGACGACCTCGGCCGGGCCGGCGGCGACGTACGGGTGGCCGGCGTACCGGACCACGACCTCCGGCATCTCGGTCGGCCGGAGGATGAAGTCCGCGAGGCCGGCGTCGATCAGGCTGCGGGGCATCGGCGGGTACTTGGCCGACTCCGGGTCCTGGGCGAGGACGAGGCCGCCGACGGCCTCGACGGCTTCGGCCCCGGCCGTCCCGTTCGACCCCATGCCGGACAGGACGACGGCGATGGCCCGCTGCTGCTGCTCCTCGGCCAGCGACCGGAAGAAGTCGTCGATCGGCCGGCCGTGCCCGCGGGCGGCGAGCGGCTCGCCGAGCCGGAGGCGGCCGTCGTGCAGCGTGAGCGTGTGGCCGGGGCGGATGACGTAGACGTGGTCCGGCTCGACGGGCAGGTCGTCCGTGACCTCGACGACCGGCATCCGGGTGTGCTTGCCGAGGATTTCGGCGAGCAGGCTCTCGCGGTCCGGCGGCAGGTGCTGGACGAGGACGAACGCCAGCCCGGTGTCGGCCGGGCACGCCTTGAGGAGCTCCGTGTACGCCTCCAGCCCGCCGGCGCTGGCCCCGACGCCGACGACCGGGAACGGCAGCCGCGGCCGCCGCGACGCGTCGGCCGGGGAGGTCAGCCGGTCCGCCCCGCTGGCCCCGGCCGCGCCGTCGAGCGCGCCCTTGTCGTCGGTCGATTCGTCGCTCATGTGCGTGGTCCCGATGGGCCGCGGTGTGCCGCGTCCGAAAGTATCCCGACGCCGGAAGGGGACGCGCCCGAGTGTGGCGCAATTCTACGGACCGCGGCCCACACTCCCGTGGATTGAACACCCACCCGCCGCGCTCTCGGGCCTGGATTTGAAGGCCGGTCGCCGTCGGCGGGGGGTTCGGCTTGTCCTGGATACTCCCGACAGACGCGCGCTTCCTTCTCACAAATTTCGAGATTACCATGAGGTTCACTCGCGGCGGGCGAAATTGATTACCACATCGACACTCGCGATTGGATAGTTCATGAAAACTCTTCGCATCATGTTGGCCGACGACCACGCGGTCGTCCGCGAGGGCCTGCGAGCCCTCATCAACGCGCAACCGGGCATGGAAGTCGTCGGCGAGGCGGCGGACGGCGTGGCCGCCGTCGAGGCGGTGGCGGCGCTCGACCCGGATGTGGTCGTGCTGGACGTGTCCCTGCCCGGCCTGAACGGGGCGCAGGTGGCGAAGCGGTTGCGGGCGGCGTCGCCGAACCGGGTCATTCTCGCGCTAACCGTCCACGAGGACGCGGCCTACTTCCGGCTGCTGGTGGACGCCGGGGTCGCCGGGTACGTGCTGAAGCGGTCCGCGGCCGACGAACTGATCCGCGCGATCCGCGTGGTCGCGGCCGGCGGGACGTACTTCGACACGGCGCTAACCGGGTGGCGGGCGGACGCCGGCGGCGACCCGGAGTCGCGGCCGCCGGTGCTGCCGGAACTCAGCGAGCGGGAGGTCGAGGTGATGAAGCTCATCGCCCAGGGGTACAGCAACAAGGAGATCGCGGCCCGGCTGGTGCTGAGCGTGAAGACGGTCGAGACGTACAAGACGCGGTCGCTGGAGAAGCTCGGCCTCCGCAGCCGGGTGGACATCGTCCGGTACGCCGCCCGCCAGGGGTGGCTCTTGAACATCGGCGAGGGCCACGGGTGAGGTTTTCACGGGTTCTCCCGACAACCCCGCCCGCAGAATTCGCACAAACTAACTCGGCACTCCGAAAACCAACACCAGGTAACGCGCCGTGACGCTCACGCCCCCGAGCTTGCACGTATTGGTTGTCGATGACTTCCGCGACGCGGCCGAGAGCATGGCCGACGTGCTGGCGCTCCACGGCCACCGCGTGGCCGTCGCGTTCACCGCCCGGAAGGCGCTGGAGGTCGTGGCGGCGGACGCGATCGACGTGGTGCTGCTCGACGTGGAGATGCCGGGCATGGACGGGTGCGAGATGGTCCGCGAGGTCTTCGCCCGTGCGGCCCGGAAGCGGCCGTTCCTGATCGCGGTGACGGCCTGCACGTCGGACGGGGACCGGGAGCGGTGCCTGGCGGCCGGGGTGGACGCGTACCTGACGAAGCCGGTCGAGCCGGCGGTGATCGTCGGGATGCTCGGCCGCATCCGCCGGTTCCTCCACCCGGCCGTCGCCGAGGCGAACGGCAAGCACGTCTGACCCGCCGTCTCTATACGAGCGCCGCCCGGACCGCGTCGCGGGCGAGCAGGTGCCGCTCGAACTGTTTCAACATCTTCATCAGCGCCGCCGTGTCGAGCGGCTGGGCGAGCTGCAGGTGGACGCGGTCGCCGGACAGGTACTCGCGGTCCCCGGCCCGCGGCCCGGTCGTGGCGATGACGATCGGGCGGGCCACGTTCAACCGGACGGCGAACGCCAACGCGAGGCCGCACACGTCGATCCCGGACGCCGTGTCCAACAGGATGACGTGCGGCGGGGCTTCCTCGACCATCTCGTGGGCGGCGTCGGCCGAGGTCGCGACGCGGACCCCGAACGCGTGGTCGGCGAGCGCGGGCAGGAGGGCGTCGAGCGACGCCTCGTTCTCGGTGACGATCAACACGTCCAGCGTGTGGCTCATGGTGAGGGTCTGGGTCATGGCGACCGCCTTGCGGGTCGAAAATCGAGGGGATGGGTGCGAGTGACTATTCTTTTGTCCCATCGCCCGGCGGACTGTCAGGACAACGGGCGGAAGTTTCGCCATTCGCACAACCCCGGCAACGGCCCGATGACGAAGAAGGCCCGGTGAGGAAGCTCACCGGGCCGCGGGGGTCAGGCTTTCGCCCCCTCGTTAATCCCGGCCTCGGCCAGCCGCGTCAACTTCTCGTCGGTCCGCTTCTCCTCGTCGAGCGTCTCGTGGAGCAACTTCGCCGCGTCGGCGTGGCCGAGCTTCTTCGCGAACGCGCACAGCGTCCCGTACAAGGCGATCTCGTAGTGCTCCGCCTTCTGCGCCGCCGCGATCAGCCCGGCGTCCTGCGCGTCCGGCTCGAGGCCGAGGCCCATCACCTCCTCGCCCTCGGCCACCAGCCCTTCCATCGCCTCGCACGTGCCGGACCCGGTCTTGCACCCGACCTGGTCGCACACCCGCTCCAGCCGCGCGAGCTGGTTCTTCGTCTCGCTCAGGTGCGTCTCGAACCCGGCCCGCTGTTCCGCCGAGGCCGCCGCCTTCGCCATCTTGGGCAGTGCCTTCGTCAGTTGCGTCTCGGCGCTGTACGCGTCCTGGAGTTGATCGAAGAACAGGTCCTTCAACGTCTTCGTCGCCATGTCGGTCGTCCTCCGCGGGCGAGTGGAAAGGGGTCCGCCAGACAAGGGCAGATCGGATGACGAGGGCGACGCGGCGGATTGGCCTCACACCGTCGCGGATCGGGCGGACGGTAGGAACGGCCGTGCGCGGCCGTGGAACACGGCCTGCTGTCGGGACCAGCCCGGACGCCGGAATCGAACGAGTCTGGCATCGGGAATGTATCTCCGTTCCCATCGCCCGTTCCGGAGGGACGCGATGCGCGATCAAACGAGCAAGGCCGGAAGGCCGACAACGCGAAACAAGGGACGACCCGCGAGCATGACCAGGAAAACCGGCCGCGACCCGAAGACCGCGGACCAAGACGCTGCGGGCCAGGCCGCGGTCGGCGGGCAGGTGACGCGGGACAAGGGCCGCGTGCCGGTGCGGACGACGACACGACCGAGGACCAGCCCGGCGAGAACCGGTGACGCCATTACCCCGAGAACTGCCCCGTTCGAGGTTTCGCTCGCCCTCGCCCGCATCCGCGAGGCCGTCCGCCCGTTCCCGAAGGCGGCACTGTTCCAGCTCGCTGCCGACGGGCACACGTCCGTCTTCGAGCAGCTCGTCGCGTGCGTCATCTCCGTCCGCACGTTCGACGAGGTGACGCTGCCGACGGCGAAGCGACTGTTCGCGGCCGCGCCGACGCCGGCTACGATGGCGACGTTGAGCGTGGAAGAGATCGACGAGTTGATCCGGCCGAGCACGTTCCACGAGGCGAAGGCCCCGCAACTTCACGCCCTCGCGGCGCGGACGGCGACGGAGTTCGGTGGGGCGTTACCGTGTGACCGCGACGTGCTGCTCTCGTTCCGCGGCGTCGGGCCGAAGTGCGCGAACCTGGTGTTAGGCATCGCGTGCGACCAGCCGTTCGTCAGCGTGGACGTCCACGTTCACCGCGTCGTCAACCGGTGGGGGTACGTCGCGACCGACGCCGGAGAGGACAATGCTCGCCCTGAACGAGCGGCTGCCGAAGAAATACTGGATCGAGTTGAACAGCCTGCTCGTGCCGTTCGGCAAGCACGTCTGTACCGGGCGGTCGCCGAAATGTTCGACGTGCCCGGTACGGGACCAGTGCCGGCGGGACGGGGTGACCGACCACCGCTGACTTACTTCTCGCGAACCCGGTCGCTGGCCTCGACCATATGCTTGAACCGGACGAGGGCGGCGCGGACTAGCTGGTTCGGCTCCTCGCCGAACAACCCCGCGACGGCCCTGCCGACCTTCCCGAGCGGCGGGACGTAATTCAGCGACACCCGCACCCTCCCCGGGTAGGACAGATTTCAAACTTTTCGTGCGAGACTCTCGGCGCGAGATTTCGCCCAATCGGTTGCGAATTGCCTTGTTTTGTAGGTGATTTCGTCGAAGCGGCAGATGGAATGCGTCTGAAAAACTACTTCATTCCGAATCCGACCCGGTGTCCGAGTAGAACGGATTTCGAACCTCGGACTCTCGACTGGTGTTAACCCGCGGGTCGAAACGGGTTCACGCCAAAGCTCAACGACCGGCGGGTAAACAGTCGGCGCGACATTTCCTCATTACTACGGCCGTCTCGCTCCCGGCGGCACGACCGGCAGGATCGCGCGTCCGTCGCGAGGAACCGCGGGGCAGGTCCGAAAGCCGGCCGTTCCCCGGCGTTCCGGCGGTGTACAAGAACCATGTCCATTCCCGCAAATCCCCCGCGAATTGATGGGTTCCCGATGCCCCGCCTGTTGGAGCCATTGTGGCTGATCCTGGTCACCCTCGACGAGCGGAAGCTCGCGCAAACCGTCGAGTACCTGCGGGAGGAGAACCGGATCCTCCGGAACAAACTCCCCGACCGGATCACCGTCACCCCGCGGGAGCGGGCCCGACTCGTCAAGTTCGGGCGGCCGCTCGGGACGGCGATCGCGGGCGTCATCACGATCGTCTCGCAGCGGACGTTCGCCCGGTGGGCAAGGGCGAGAGGTCGAGGCGGAGGACGGGCCGCCCGCCGGGCCGGCCGCGGACGGAGGAGGGGATCCGCGACCTGGTTCTGAGGCTGGCCCGCGAGACCGGGTGGGGCTACACCCGCATCCTCGGCGAGCTGAGGAAGCTCGGCCTGCGGGCGGTGAGCCGATCCACGGTCATCAACATCCTGCGGGAGCACGGCCTCGACCCGGGCCCGAAGCGCGGTGTCGGCACGTGGACCGACTTCCTGACCCGCCACGCGGCCACCCTGTGGGCGAGCGACTTCCTGACGGTCAAGGCGTGGACCACCCGAGGGATCGTGGACGTGTTCGTCTTGTTCTTCCTGCACCCCGGCTCCCGGAGGGCGTTCGTCGCCGGGGTGAGTGCCAGCCCGACCCCCGACTGGGTGAGGCAGCAGGCCCGGAACGCCACGATGCGGATGGAGGAACTCGGCCTGCCGCCGCGGTATCTCATCATCGACCACGACGGGAAGTACACCAAGGAGTTCGACACGGTCTTCGCGGCGGAAGGGGCGACCGTGCAACGGGTGGGCCCGAAGGCCCCGAACCTGAACGCCCACGCCGAGCGGTTCGCCCAGACGTTACGCCAAGAGTTGCTCGACCACTTCGTGGTCTTCGGCGAGAAGCACCTGCGGCACCTGCTGTCCGAGTTTTTGACCCACTACAGCGGCGAGCGGCCGCACCAGGGGATCGGCAACGTCCCGCTCGACGGCGAGTCGCCGGACGTGCTGCCATTCCCAGCCGGTCGGGAGCGATGCCGGAAACGGTTGGGCGGGCTGCTCCGGTACTACCACCGGACCGCGGCCTGAACACCGTGCCCCGAATGTCTCACCCCGTCGTCCTGCGACCGACCCCGTCAAAGGTCCGCAGCGGCAGGCGGATCGCCCCACTCCTGTAAACGTCCGTCCACTAAAACTACTCCGATTTCGGACCTCCGCTCCGCAGCCCGCAAGCTCCTCGCAGCCGGAAAACGCCGCCATCTGTCACGGACATAGTTTTTGACCATGACGGGGCATGTGCCCCGGTCAGCACGAGAGCGCGGGCAAGCGGATGAGCGGCCGCACCAACCCCGGCAACCGCTGGTTGCGGGTGATGCTCGTTCAAGCCGCGTGGGCGGCGAGTCGGACGAAGGATACCTACATGTCGGCCCAGTTCCGCCGCCTCGCCGGCCGTCGCGGACGCAAGCGGGCCTTGATGGCCGTCGGTCACACGCTACTGACGATCATCTACCACGTTCTCAAGGCCGGAACCATTTACCGAGAGCTAGGGGGCGGACTACTTGGATCGACTGGACGAACGCCGAACCACGCGCTTGCTGGTCAACCGATTGGAGCAGCTCGGGCACCGCGTGACACTCGAGCCGATCACCACGAACTAAGAGGGGTCCGTGGTTCGACGGTCTAGCCAAACCGACGGCATACGTCGGCCCGGGGAAGGAACAGACTTGCAACTCGCCCCACCTGAATGGGGCTCACTCTTGTTTTCAGAGCAGGACGGTCCTCCTCGACCGGCATACCGTGGGCCTCCTTGGCGGGATCAGTCGTCGTTCTGGATCGTGCCGCGGCCGCGGTTCTTGGTGAATAACGAGGTACCGCTGTTGTCGAACAGGTCCAGGTAGAAGTACTCGTCTGCCTCCTTCCGGCTGTCGCCCTTGACCTCGATGGTGATCGTCTTGGTCGTCTCGCCGGGGGCGAACGTCAGCGTGCCGCTCTTCGCCACGTAGTCACCGTCCCCTGTCGTCGCCGACCCGTTCACGGTCTGGTACGACACCGTAACCGCTTGGTCGTAGGCGGCCGACAACGTGACAGTGAACGTGAACAGCGTCGTCTTCTTGCCGTTGCCCTCTTTCTTCGTCACGTCGCCGATGCTGATCCGTGGCTCGTCGTCCGTGATGGTGCCGACCCCCTGGCCGTCGGCGACAGTCACGTTCGTCGGGCCGGTCAGATTCACGACGAACGTCTCGTGCGGCTCGGCCAGGCGGTCGCCGGTCACCTCGACCGTGATCGCCTTGTTCGTTTCACCTGGGGCGAAGGTCACCATACCGGAGGCGGCTTGGTAGTCGCCGCCGCCGGCAGTGCCGTCCGCCGTGGCGTAGCTCACGGTGACGGTCTGTCCGGAGGCGGCGGACAGGGTGACGGTGAACGCGGCCGTCCGGGTGCCGGTGTTCCCCTCCGTGACGGTCGCGTCGGAGAGCGTCAAAGACGGCGTGGGCAGGGGCGGGAAGCCCCACTCGCCGTCGTTCAGCAGCACCGACACGGTGCCACTCGTGGCGTCGGCGGACACCGCGTCCGCTTGGCCGTCGCCGTTGAAGTCACCCGCCGCCACGCCAACCGGCCCCGCCCCGACGGCGGCTTCGGCGGCCAGGGTGAACGCCCCGGCCCCGGTGCCCAGCAGCACACTGACGGTCCCGTCCGAACTGTTGGAAGCGATCAGGTCGAGGTTGCCGTCACTGTTGAAGTCGGCCACCGCCAGGTCGGAGAGGGATCCGGCACCGGCGGAGTAGGTCCGGGTCGTGCCGAAGTAGCCGTTCCCGTTGCCGAGCTGCACACTCACGCAGGAGTTACCGCCTGCCGCCAGATCGACCTTGCCGTCGGCGTTGAAATCCGCCGCCACGATGGACGAGCCGTTGTTGCTCGAGTCGTAGAAATATTGGGAGCCGAACATTCCGTTCCCGTCGCCCAAGGCGATTTCGATGTATCCGTTCACCGGAGCGGCCAGGTCGAGCTTGTCGTCGGCGTTGAAGTCCGCCGCGACCAGCTCGGAAGTCCAGTTCACAATTCCGCCCCCAAATTGGGAGGCACCGAACGTGCCGGCCCCCGTGCCCAGCAGAACGCCGAGGTAGCCACTGTCACTGCCGCTGCCCTCGTGGACGTACGATGTAGCGGCGATGTCGAGATGGCCGTCGCCGTTGAAGTCGCCGACGGCCACGGAAAGCACGCCATTGGGGCTCATGCTGTAGTAGCCACTGGTCGCCTCGTAGCCGGTCGGTGTGCCGAACGTGCCGTTCCCGTTGCCGAGCAGCACGGTCACGTCGACCGAGTCGATGTAGCCGCCGTAGTTGCCATCCGCGGAGACGAGGTCGAGGTTGCCGTCGCCGTTGAAGTCGCCCACCTCCATTGAGGAGGGTCGGTTCCCGGTGGGCGAGGTGATCGCGGCCTGGAACGTGCCGTCGGCGTTGCCCAGGAGCACGCTGACGCCACCGTCGATATACGCGACGTCAAGAACAGAGTCGTTGTTGAAGTCGGCCGAGACCACCTCCTGCGGGGAGGCCCCGACCGGGTAATTCACGGCCGGGCTGAAGCTGGGCAGGCAGCGGTCGTCCAGGGATTCGACGTGCAGGCGGGTCTTGCGGTTCATGGTCGGACTCCGGTAGGCGCTGGTTTGTTCTCCGATTCCCATGCGACGTGCGATGCCGGATCGCGCACGGATTCCTGCCGATGAATCGAATCGGTCTGGGCGGATGAATAATGTCGGGCCGGCGAGCAAACTCGCCGGCCCGGCTCGCGTTCACGCTGGATCTATCAGGACACGAGGTGGTTATCCCCGTCGCCTCCCTCCAGCAGGTCCACCCCTGGGCCGCCGAACAGCCAGTCGTCCCCTAGCCCGCCGAAGAGGGCGTCGTTCCCGCGCCCGCCGAACAGGTGGTCGTCGCCGTCCTCCCCGTACAGGCGGTCGTTCCCACCCCCGCCCCGGAGGTGGTCGTTCCCGGCCCCGCCGTAGAGTTCCGCGTCGGTATCGACCTTCGGCCCGAGCAGGACGTGGTCGTCGCCCCCGGCGGCGTCCACCACGATGCCGGTGACGGGCGCGGCGAACGTCCCGATGAGCACGTCGTTCGCCCACACCATCAGCGACTCGCCGACCCGGCCGATCTGCAGGAAGTCGTCCCCGTCGGTGCCCAGCACGACCAGCTCGCCGTTGAAGATGCCCGCCGCGGCCACTTTCTCGGCGGGTTCGAGGTAGTTACCCAGGACGTGGTCGGCCACGTCCCGGCCGACCTGCTGCCCGGCGACGCAGTCGAACCGGAAGTGGATGCCGCCGTAGATGCGGCTGTTGGCCATCTCGTCGGCCGCCGCCCAGAAGCCCGCGTACGACCGGGTACCGCCCTGGGTCAGGGGCCAGTTGATCTGGAACGGGATGTCGTTCGTCCCGAGCACGCCGGCCAACACCGTGGCGCAGGCGGCCCCGATGGCCGACGCGTTGCTCGCGTAGGCCGCGTACGGCGGCGTGGTCGGGTGTTCGGTCGCCCAGGTCGGCTCGGCCGTCGTCGCCGGGTTGCCGTCCTCCGCGGCCCGCTGGATGGCGGTCACCGGCCGCCACAACTTGTAGTAGAACTTGCTCGCAAACGTCGTCTGAAGCCCGTCGTGCAAGGCCATGTTCATCAGGGCGAACAGCCGGGCCGCCTCGGCCAGGGTCAAATCCTGGGCCGCGGCGCGGTCCTGGGCGATCCGGTTCCAGACCGTGTGGTTGCCCAGCGGCACCCGCCACCGCTCGGCCACCAGGGTCTGTTCCGCCGTCCGGTCCGGGAGTCCGTTACCGTCCCGATCCACCCCGGCCTGGTCGGCGTCGGACGCCCCGATCACCCGCACCTCGTTCAGGTCGGCCGCGTACTCCGGGCTGTCCAGGGCGGGGTGGGGGCCGGGTCGAAACTGCTCGCTGCCGGTCACCGCGAACGGGGTGACGGCCCCGATGTGTGCGCCGGTGACCGCGGCGAAGTTCGGCGGGGTGAGCTGGTAGGTGCCCGGGTTCATGTCCGGCGGCACCCAGGGCACGGTCGTGGCCGACCCGTCGTCGGCGCGGAGCGCGAGAATTTGCCGGGCGACCTCCTGCCCGACGGCGATCCCCCGCGCGGCGCGATCCGCGGGGATGCCCGCTAGGTCCGCGGCTAGCTTGGTATCGAAGATGGCCTGACGGGACGGGTAGAGCGCGACCAGCGTGTCGCGGGCCGCCTGGGCCAGGGCCGCCTCCGCCGACGCCGCCCGCGGGGCGAGGACGCGGGCGTGGTAGGGCTCGTAGGACCGCTCGATGGAGTTGACGGCGTCGAACATGGCGGTGTGGACCAGCGCCAGGTTGCGGGCCAGTCGGACGGGCGGCTGGATGGGCAGCGAGTTGAGCAGTTGCTCGTTCCACTGAAGGACCAGGTCGGCCGACGGGACCAAACGATCCTCGAGGGGTTCCACGTGCAAGTGCGCACGGGGGCGGGACAGGGTCGCGGTCATAACGCGCTCCGTTTCGGGGTCGGCCTGCGGGGTGGTGGGGCGACCGTCCCCGTCGCGCAGACCAAGCACGGGAGGCGGTTGGGTCGAAAGTGATGGCACGGCGGTCGGCTGCCGGGTGTGGGTCAGCCCTTCTAGTTGACGAGCTCGCCGATGATGTAGCCCCAGCCCTCGCCGTAATACGTCATGAACACCTGGGCCGAGGGGTTACTGAGCCGGACGAAGAAGGACTCGTCGTACTCCAGCGCGGGGTCGGCGAGCGTCTGGACGGTGATCGTCTTGACCGTCTCCCCGGGCAGGAACGTCAACGTCCCGGACGTGGCCACGTAGTCCTCGCCGGCCACGGCGTCGCCGTCCGCGGTTGTGAAGTTGACCGTGAAAGGAGTGGCGAAGGCGGTAGACAGGGTGACGGTGAACGTCAGGGTGTCGCCTTCGTACCCGCCCGCGAATTCGGTGATGGAGAGCTTCGGCAGGCTGTCCGTGATGGCAACGGTCGCCTCGCCGTCGGCGATCCTGACCCCCTTGGTGGGGGCGAAGAGCCGGACGTAGAAGAATTCGTCGTACTCCCCCACCGTGTCGCCGACGATCGGGACGAGGATCGTCTTGGCGGTCTCGCCCTTGGCGAAGGTCAGTTGACCGCCCACGTAGGTGTAGTCGCCGCCGGCGGTTGCCGTGCCGTTGGCCGTGCCGTAGTTGACCGAGACCGGCTTCTTGAGCGGCTGTGACAGGGTGACGGTAACGGCCGCGTTCTGGACGCCGGAGACGCCTTCCGTGACGACGGCATCGCCGACCGAGAGCGTCGCGGGAACGCACCGGTCGTCGAGCGGTTCGACGGACAGCCGGGGGCGGTAGGCGGAAGTGGCTGGCATGGGAACGACTCCTGTACGGGTTCGGAAAGTGACATCCTGGGAAGCGACGACCACGAGTGTCGGGTGTCCGAGTCCCCATGCGACGCCCGCCTCGCGACTGCGCACGGATTCCGAAATGTCGCTCAATCAGGATTGGCGGAAATGTTTGAGGTGATCGAACGGGTGACGATGTAGATTTGTTCGCCCGCCGGACCGGTGGACTTGCTCGGCAGCAAGGCTCCCCACCGGCCCTCGACTTTCTCCGATCCGTGATCGCTCCGACGGCCGACGGCTCACGGCTCCAAGACGACTTCCCCGCCCGCCCGCGTCGCCAGTCGGGCGAACGTGCGCATGTCGAGGCTCTCCCGCAGGAACCGCACGGACCCGTCGGCGAAGGCGGCGGTCACGCCGCCGGGGTGAAAGCCGTAAGCCTCGTGCTCGTTTGTACAGTTGATGGCACACGGTCCCAGTTTGGTGGCCCCGTCGGGACTCGATCCCTGGCCGAAAATCAAGGTCCCCCCGACCCAGGCGGCGTTCCGGGCGTAGGCCCCCGCCACCGGCCGGCCCGCCCGCCACAGCGTCGGCCGCCCGGCGCTTTCGACGAGCAGGATCGTGTTCGCTGTGCCGTCCGTCACGTCGGTCACTCGCACCAAGAAGTGCGGCGTCACCTGACTCGAACTCAAGACGCCCAGGTAATTGTCGGCCGGGTCCGCGTGACCGAGCTGCACGAGCCGGGTGTCGATGTCCCGGATGCCCGTGTAGTCGGTGCAGCTGCCGTACCCGCCGTGGTTGTAGTTGAGCGGGTCGTGTTCTTGCGTGACCCGGCGGTCCGGTTCCGCCGACGGGCACTGGAAGACCTTCAACGGCTGGGTCGCCACCGGCTGGTTCTCCGGCCCCTGGCACCGCTTGTCCCACCGGTACGTCTGGGCGAGCGGGGCTTGCTCGATGAACGGCAGGAGGAACGGGCCGAACCCGTGCGTGCCCTGGACGATCCGCCCCTGGGGGACGACGGCCGGGGCCCAGACAATGCCCGGCGGGAACACGTCGTGATGGTCGTGGTGCAGGTGCATGGCCAACCCGAGTTGCTTCAGGTTGTTGGTACACTTCATGCGATTGGCCGCCTCCCGGACCTTCTGAACGGCCGGGAGGAGTAGGCCGATGAGGACTGCGATGATGGCGATCACCACCAGTAGCTCGATCAGCGTGAAGGCGGTGCGACGGGATCGGCCGGAAGCGGTGGCGATGCGTGTCATGGGTAAAGCCTCTCGAACGAGGTAACCAACTCATTTCCCCAGGGGCCCGACTTTTTGAACCGACGCCTTCGGCTCCGGAGGGGCGTTCCAGACCTTCACGGTCCCGTCCAGGCTGGCCGAGGCGATCCACTTGCCGTTCGGGCTGAACGCCACGGCCTGAACCCAACTGGTGTGGCCGCGGAGGACGACCGGGGCCGTGCCGGGGCCGTCCCAGACGGCGACGGTACCGTCGTTGCCGCCCCAGGCGAGGCGCGGGCCGTCCCGGTCGAGAGCCACGCACTGGACGCTGCTCGACTGAGGCAGGTCGTTTAGGAGTTTCCACGTGGAGGTGTCCCAGACCTTGACCGTTCGGTCGAGACTGGCGGAGGCCAGCCGCTTGCCGTCACGACTGTACGCCACACCGGTGACGCGGCCGGCGTGTTGGAGGCTCACGACGGACAATTCCCTCTGGGCCTTCCAGTCCCAGACGCGGACGGTGCGGTCCCCGCTGCCCGTGGCGATGTGCCGGCCGTCCGGGCTGAACGCGACGGAAAGGACCGGCCACTCGTGAACCTTGAAGGGGGACCGGACATCTACGCCCGTCGCCGCCTCACGGACCCGCATGAAGTACTCGTAACCGGCGGTCGCGACGTGCCGACCGTCGGGGCTGAACGCCAGGCAGAGGAACTGACCGACGCGTGCCCGATACTCGCCGATCTGCTTTCGAGAATCGACCTCCCACACCGCTAGGAGGTCATGTGCCCCCCCCCGACTGATCGCGGCCAGGCGGTGCCCGTCGGGGCTATAGGCCGCCCTCACGCGCTCGTTGGACGGGGGCAACGTCAGGGTGCCGAGCGATTCGCCACCCCGGATGTCCCACGTCCGCACCGTCCCGTCCGTACCGGCGGAAACGAGGGTGTGCTCATGTTTCGGGTGGAAGGCCACGTCGGTCACCCCGCCGGCGTGCCCGAGTAAGGTGCGGAACTCCGATCCCTGTTCCGACTCCGGGTCCGGGGAGGCGTCCCAGATTCGGACGGTCGAGTCCACGCTCGCCGAGGCCAATTGGTGGCCGTCCGCACTGAACGCCAGGCAACTGATGAGGTCGATGTGGCCGCGCAACGTAAGGACCTCGTCCCCGGTCTGTGCGTCCCAAATCTTGATGGTCTGGTCCAGGCCGGCGGACGCGAGCCGGCGGCCGTCGGGGCTGAAGGCCACGCATCGCAGCCCGCCCACGTGCCCGGGCAGGCTTCGGATCAAGTCCCCCGTGCGGGCGTCCCAGACCTGGACCTCCTCGTCGGGGTGGACGGAAAGATTCCCGCCGACCGACGCTAGGTAGCGGCCGTCGGGGCTGAACGCGACCCCCGTCCGCCGCGTGTCGGGACCGCGGAGGAACAGTTGCTCCTCTTGGCCGGTCTGCGCGTCCCAGAGTTGCACCAACCCTTGACAGGTGGTGGCGAGCCGCCGACCGTCGGGACTGAACGCCACGCAAGTCACCGTGTCGGTGAAATGGCTCCGCGTGAACACCTCACGGCGGGAACCCAAGTCCCACACCGTGAACGCCCCCTTCTGATCGGTCGTGATGCCGGAGCCGAAGGCCAGGTACTTGCCGTCAGGGCTGAAGGCGACACTCCACACCCGCCGGGTGGGGTCCAGTTGGAGCGAAGGCTTCTGCAACTCGTCCCGTTGGATTCTCTGCACGTCCCAAAGTTTGATCGTCCCGTCCCAGCCGCCCGAGGCGAGGTATCGTCCGTCGGGGCTGAACGAGAGTGTGTAGGCCGCGTTCTCGTGGGCCTGCCACTCCCGGAGGACGTGACCTCGTGCCTGCCAGAGTCGGACGACCCCCGCCTTCGTGCCGGTGGCCAGCAATTTGCCGTCGCAGCTGAACGCGACGCTGAAGGCTTCACTAGCGTGCGACAAGGGGGAACGGCTGTTGGTTCGCAACCCCTTCAGGTAGCGCCATTCCCAGCCGCGCTGCTCGGCCGGGCACAGTTCCAGCATTGCTTGCATTTGACTCAAATTGTTCGCGGACCACTCGCGTTCCGCCAGGGCGATGTGTTGGCGGTAAAGCTCGGTCTCGAGCCGCCGGCGAGCCTCCGCCTCCATCCGCGCTCGCTCGGTCGCCGCCCTCGTCTGTTCCTGTTGGAACAACACCGTGCCGACCACCAACCCTACAACGGCCAGCCCGACCACAGCGGCGGCCACCGACCCCATCACGACCGCCCGCCGGTGCCGACGGACGAGCTTGTGGAGCCGGTACCTGGCCGACGGCGGGACGGCCTGCACCGGCTCGCCGGCCAGGAACCGCTGCACGTCCATCCCGAACCCGTTGGCCGTCTCGTACCGGCGGCCGCGGTCCTTCTCCAGCGCCCGCATGACGATCCAGTCCAACTCGCCCCGGACCAACCCACTCAGTTTCCGCGGCTCGACCCCGCGGCGGGCGGCGATCGACGGCAACTCGTCGGTCGTGCTCAGCCGGGCGCTCGGCCGCGGCGGCTCCTCCTCCCGGACCAGCCGCAGCAGTTCCAAAAGTGCGGTACCCTTCACCCGCTGCCGCTGGAGCGGCGTCGTCCCAGTCAGCAGTTCGTACAGGAGCACGCCCAGGCTATACACGTCGCTGCGGGTGTCGATGTCGAGCTGGTTGAACTCGGCCTGCTCCGGCGACATGTACTCGGGTGTCCCGACGACCGCGCCGAGGCCGGTGACGAGCGTTTTCTCGGTCAGCGGCTGCCCGGCGGCCTTGGCTACGCCGAAGTCGATAACCTTCGGGACCGGGCGGCCGTCGTACAGGGCGACGAGTACATTTGACGGTTTGAGATCGCGGTGGATGACCCCCTTCTGGTGGGCGTGCTGGACGGCCTGGCAGACGGGGACGAACAGCTCCAGCCGCTCCCGCGGGGTCAGCCGCCGCTCGTCGCAGAATTTTGTGATCGACACGCCCTTGACGAGTTCCATGACGAAGTACGGCCGGCCGTCGGGGGTCGACCCGGCGTCGAGCACTCGCGCGATGTTCGGGTGGTCCATCAAGGCCAGCGCCTGCCGCTCGGCCTCGAACCGCGCCAACACGCTCTTCGAGTCCATCCCGGCCTTGACCACTTTCACGGCGACCAGCCGCTTGACCGGCTCCTGCTGCTGGGCCAGCCAGACCGTGCCCATGCCCCCCTCGCCGACCACCTCGACCAGCTTGTACGGGCCGATCAGGCCCCCGTCCGGGGGGGTGAGCGGGTCGTCGGCCGGCCGCCCGGCGGCGTACTCCTGCGTATCGGATAACTGGAGGAGGTCCGCCGGGCGGCCCAGGAAGTTGCCTCCCTGGGTGTGCCGGACCAGGAGCTTATCCAGACGGACGCGGAGCGCGGGGTCGCCGCCGCATGCCCGATCCAGGAACGCGGCCCGCTCGACCGGGCCGGCGATCTCTAGCGCCTCGATGAAGAGGGACTCTTCGGTCATGGCGTGGCTCTGCGAGGCTTCGGACCCATATCCCATGCGACGTGGGGTCCGGGATTGCGCACGAATTCCGGCGGCCGCCCCTCCGGCGGTCAGCCGGGGGGGGCGTTCAGCCGGTCGAGGAGCCAAGCCCGGGCGTACGCCCAAACCTGGTCCGCCTTCCGCGGCGAGATGTCAAGCATTCCAGCCGCCTCCCGTCCTGTCAGCCCGGCGAAGTACCGGAGTTTGACCAACTCGGCGGCGCGGGAGTTGACCGCTGCCAACCGGTCCAGGGCCTCGCTGAGGGCCAGCAGGTCGTCGTCTTCGGCGGCCTCGGCCGCCACGTCCAGGTCGTCCAGGGTGAGCCGCTTCCGCCCGCCCCCGTGCCGCTCCCGCTGCTTGCGACGGGCGGATTCGACCAGAATGCGGCGCATGGCCTCGGCGGCGGCCGCGAAAAAGTGCCCGCGGCCGTCCCAGTCCTGAGGTTGGGCCCCGCCGACCAGCCGGACGTAGGCCTCGTGGACGAGGGCGGTCGGCTGGAGCGTGTGACCGGCCTTCTCATGGGCCAACCGGGCGGCGGCTAGCTTCCGCAACTCTTCGTAGACGAGCGGGAGGAGGTCGGCGGCGGCCTGTCCGTCGCCGGCCTTGATAGCATTAAGGATTTGCGTGACGTCCGCCATGCCGCTCAGCATACGCAGGCTGCGGACGAGCCGCGACCAGAAACCGGCGGTGGAAGCGGGTCGAGGGGCAGTGTCGGCAGTACGGCCGGTGGCGAGACGAGCGCGGGCGGGGTCGGGATCCTAGGCAGGATCCGGCGTGTGGGGAGACTGATCGTGCGCTCGGGCGTCGAGGCCCCGACGATCGCTGCGAGTGACGGCGGACCGGGGGTAGAGTTCTTGAAGAGGGGGTTCGCTTACTACGCCCGGCGGCCATGTGGAATGCCAGGGGAGAGGGGCGGAGTGGTCAATCATCTGTTGGGCACGAACTTTAGGCCCGGCCGCCCCGAACACCCGCGAACGGGTCGCCCATCCCGGTGATGACGAGCGGGTTGCCTGGGAACGCCATCACGGGCTCCGGCCGGGCCGGGTCGTACACGACTTCGACCACACGGCCGTCGGCGCGGACCCACCGGCCCGGCACGTGCCCCGGCCCGGCCGCCACGACGAACACCACCCGCGGGGGAGCCTCCATAGGGGTCGCGGCCGTCGCCCGCTTCAGCCGCCCGACCCGCCGCGCCCGCGCCGTCATGCGTCACCCCCGTCGCCCCCGTTGTCACGGCCGCCGGCCCGGCGGGCGACCCGCGCCACCCGCTCGAACGCGTCCCAGACGGCGTCGAACCGCGGGTCCAGCCGCCAGGTGAACAGCACCGGCACCCGCCGCGGGTGGGTGGGCCGGAAGTCCCGGGGCGGGTCCACCTCCGGGGCGATCCGCTCGGCGGCCGCGACGGCGGCCCGGTATGCGGCGATGGCCGCGGGGAACTCCGGCTCGCGGGCGAAGAACCCCTCGGCCGCGGCCCGGTCGAACGCGGCCAGCCACTCCGGGTCGCTCAGCCCGACCAGTTCGACGGCGGGCGGCGGGCCGCCCCGGGCCTCCAGCCGCCGCACCCGCGCCACCGCGTTCATGGGATTGCCCCCGGCGTGTGTCGGTCGTCCCCTGTCGCCGGATCGCCCGCGGGGCCGAGGACGACCTCCTCGACCTCCACCGCGTGCCGCCCGCCGCCCGCCGGGCACCGGTCGGCCGGGCCCGGCGGCTCGCCCGCGTCCACCAGCCGGGTCGGCCGGCCCGCGCACCGCGGCCGCGCCGCCTCGACCGCCTTCAGCCGCCGGGCCAGTTTCATGCGTGATCCCGCTGGCGTCGACCTGCGCCTCGAGGGCGGCGATCCGGGCCTCCAAATCCACCGCCTCGCGGACCCGCAGCCCGAGCTCGAGGACGGCCCGGGCGGCCCCGAGCCGGGTGGCCGGCGGGACGGAAGGCTTCTGCAGGTCCAGCAGCGTCCGCACCGCCTCGGTCGCGGCGGCCGTCAGCGCCCCGGCCGCGCGGGCGAGGACGTCGGCCCGCACCGCCTGCAGGCGGCCGCGGTGCGCCGGGTCGGCCAGTCGGTTGTACACCGTCCGCTCGCTCACCCCCGCCTGCCGGGCGGCCGCCTCGGCCGTCGCCCCGCACGCCAAGGTCAGGAGCAGCTTGTCGTCGGCCGCCCGCCGGCCGGATGCCCGCCCCATCGCTCGGCCCTCCCCGGGTAGAACAGATTTCGAACTTCTCGCGCGCGACTCTCGGCGCGAGAGTGCGACTCGATGGTTGCGGATTGCCTTGTTTTGTAGGCGATTTCGTCGGATCGAAGGGGGGATGCGACCGAAAATCTACTCCATTCCGAATCCGACCCGGTGTCCGAGTGGAACGGATTTCGAACCTCGGACTCTCGGCTCGTGTTAACCGGCGGGTCGAAACGGGTTCACGCCAAAGCTCAACGACCGGCGGGTAAACAGTCGGCGCGACATTTCCTCATTACTACGGCCGTCTCGCTCCCGGCGGCACGACCGGCAGGATCGCGCGTCCGTCGCGAGGAACCGCGGGGCAGGTCCGAAAGCCGGCCGTTCCCCGGCGTTCCGGCGGTGTACAAGAACCATGTCCATTCCCGCAAATCCCCCGCGAATTGATGGGTTCCCGATGCCCCGCCTGTTGGAGCCATTGTGGCTGATCCTGGTCACCCTCGACGAGCGGAAGCTCGCGCAAACCGTCGAGTACCTGCGGGAGGAGAACGGGATTCTGCGGGACAAGCTCCCCGACCGGATCACGGTCACGCCCCGCGAGCGGGCCCGGCTGGTCAAGTTCGGCCAGCCGCTCGGGTCGGCCATCGCCGGGCTGATCTCGATCGTGTCCCCGCGGACGTTCGCCCGGTGGGTGAAGGGCGAGAAGCCAGCCCGACGGCCGGGCCGCACGCCGGGGCGGCCGCGAACGGACGCCGACGTGCGCGACCTCGTGCTGCGGCTGGCGCGGGAGACGGGGTGGGGCTACTCCCGCATCCTCGGGGAGCTGCGGAAGCTCGGCGTGGGGTCGGTGTCCCGCTCGACGGTCATCAACATCCTCCGCGACGCCGGTCTCGACCCCGGCCCGAAGCGTGGGGTCGGGACGTGGACGGACTTTCTCCGGCGGCACGCAGCCACGTTGTGGGCCAGCGACTTCCTGACGGTGAAGGCGTGGACCACCCGCGGGATCGTGGACGTGTTCGTGCTCTTCTTCCTGCACCCGGGCAGCCGCAAGGCGTTCGTCGCCGGCGTGAGTGCCAGCCCGAGCCCCACGTGGGTCAAGCAGCAGGCCCGCAACGCGACCATGCGGATGGAGGAGCTCGGCCGGCCGCCGCGGTACTTGCTGATCGACCACGACGGGAAGTACACGAAGGCGTTCGACGCGGTGTTCGGGGCCGAAGGGGCGACCGTGCAGCGGGTGGGCCCGAGGGCCCCGAACCTGAACGCCCACGCCGAGCGGTTCGCCCAGACGTTGCGTCAGGAGTGCCTAGACCACTTCGTGATCTTCGGCGAGAAGCACCTGCGGCACCTGCTGTCCGAGTTTTTGACCCACTACAACGCCGAGCGGCCCCACCAAGGGATCGGGAACGTCCCGCTCGACGGCGAGCCGCCCGCGATCCTCAAGTTCCCGTCCGGTTGGGTGCGGTGCCGGAAGCGGTTGGGCGGGCTGCTCCGGCACTACCACCGCGCCGCGGCCTGACCATCGCGAGGTCACGAACGTCTCATTTGGTCGTCCTCCGGTCGGCCGCGTCGAAGGTGCGTGGCGGCCGGTGAATTGTCTCACCCATGTAAACGTAAGTCCACTAAATCGACCCCGATTTCAGACATCCACTCCGCGACCCGCCAAGCACTGGCGGCCGGGAATCGCCGCCGTTCGCGGTGGACATGGTTTTTGACCATGACGCCTTGGGCCGTGCGCCTCGCCCCAGGCTCCAGTCCCGAGTAAACGCAACCTCTTGAGGGCGAATTACGACAGACCTATGGCAGGGCGAGAGGTCGGGGCCAACGGGCGTTACGAACGGATTTTCCGGCCCAGTTGCGAAATTCTGCATGCAGAATCAAGCCGGTGTCTGTCGATAGTTCCGACAGTTGGAACGGACCAACAAACCGCCCACGACGACCCCATTCGGACTTTCAGGCACGGCCTCGGGTCATCTCGCGGGAATTGATCAAGTTCCACGGTCGCGCCCCGGCGCGTCTCGGCCTCTAACCCAGTTTTAGGAGACAGGATGTCCATCCATCGAGTCGCGCGCGCGGCCTTGGCGGCCGTGGCGTGCGGGGCGGCGTTGGCCGGATGCCGGTCGGCGGTCAGCACCCACGTCACCCCGAACCCGATCGAGGGCGGGTGGGACACGAAGAAGGTCCGCGGCATCCCCGTGACCGTCAAGGTGCCGACCGGGTTCGAGATCAAGGTGATGGAGCGGCGGTTCTACCAGCCGGACTTCACAGAGGTCGAGGGGGCCGTGTCCCGGTTCGTCGTGACCCGCGTCATCGACAAGGACCAGGTGTTCATGGTGGACTCCGTACGCCCGGGCGCGGGCACGTTGAACCAGGCGGCGGGCTTCAACAACACGGAGAACAAGCAATTCTTCTCGACGTACGACACGAAGATCGAGGACAAGACGATCAACACGATCGCGGCCATCATCCCCAACCTGCCGGACGTGCTCTCCAACCTGAAGAAGGCCCGGGCGGTGGCGGACACGAAGGAAGTGACGACGCCCGCGGACGGCTCGCTGGCCATGGTCTACACCGACCACCTGGTGGCGGTCAAGCTGTTCGACGTCAACGCCCCGGACCTCACCGACTGCGTCCGTCAGTTCATGGCCGACTACGTGAACTGCACGCCCCCGTGCAAGCCGGTCGACCTGAAACACGAAGCCTGCGAGAAGCGCTTCCCCGGCCAATAACCCGTCCGCACCCAACACCACACACAATAGGTACCAACCATGAACCGGTCACGCGTCTTCGGCGGCCTCGCGACGGCGGGCGGCTGCCTGCTGCTCAGCGCCTGCAGCACCATCAAGAGCAAGATTTACGACTACGACAACTACTCCGACGGCCGCCAGGTGAAGTGCCTCAAGGGCATCCCCGAGACGCTCGACGTGCCCACCCACGTCCAGGTCACGGTCACGGAAACGCGATACTTCAAGGGACCAAAAGGCAAGGCCGTCACCCCTGACCTGCAGCCGGCCCCCGTGTCGCCCTTGCCGACCCCGGCCCCGGCCCCGGCACCCATGCCGATGACCGGGGGATCCGCGCGGGCCGGCGGGACAGAACTGATCCAAGCTCAGGCGACCGCCACCGAGCAGCCCATGACCGTCGACCAGATGAAGGCCCGGCTGGCGAAACTCCAGGCCGAGCTCGAGGCCCTGGTGAATGACGCCAAACGCAGCTCGGATTTCCTCGACCTGCCGGAGCGGGTCAAGGCGCTGAAGGACGAGATCGAAAAATTGAAGGCCAGGATCACCGCGGCCGCCCCGCCCGCCCTGTCGGACGCGGGAAAGTTCTCGAGGGTCGACAAGGTGTGTGCCACCCGGGCGGTCTTGTACGAGGTCATCACGCGGAAGGAGCTGTACACCGTCGACTTCAAGCGGCCGCTGTCGGGCACCAACGACGTGAAAATCGCGTACGGCACGCAGTCGAGCGGCCAGTTCTTCAAGTCCGTCAAGCAGGACTTGACCGACACCTCGATCCAGGACGTCGCCAACCTGGTTTCCCAGGTCTCGGCCGTGCTGCCGAAGCTCAAGGCCATCAGCGACACGGCGAAGGCGGAGGAGGCGGGCGTCCAGAAGCTCGGGCTCCACGCGATCACCACCGTCGTCGCCGTCGAGTACTTCGACGTCCGGGAGCCCCACCTCGAGGCCCGCATCCAGGAGTTCCTCGAGCGGCACGTCAACGCGTGTAGCGACCGATGCGAGCCCGGCGGCTCGTGCCCCGTGGGGGTGCCGGCGACGGCGGTCCCCGCGGTACGCGTTCCCGCACCGGTCACAGACCCGCGGGCCCACGTGATGAAGTAAAAGCGGCGCGGGCCCCAAAGCCCGCGCCCATCCCACACCGGAGAAGGACATGGCGAAGAGGAAGCAGGAAACCAAGCCGGCATCGAAAACCCCGAGAGCCACGAAGCCCAAGGCCGAACGGCCGGCACCTAGGAAGCCGGCGGCCGTGGACTTGAATGTGACCGGGGATACTCAGGCGGAAGTACCCGTCCGCGCGACGCTTGCGGACGGGAGGGCGGTCGACGTCGTGCTACGGGTAGAGGTCCGGGTCTCCGTCGTCGGCCCCGCGACTCTTGTGCCGACCGCCGGACCGGCGCTGGAATTCCGCCTGCCGGCGGGGGGCGTGCTGGGGCTCGACGCCACCGCCCCGATGGCGCTCGTCGCCACCAGCCCCGCGGGCGGGGATTTTGTGAAAGGCGACGGTGGGAAGGGCACGATCACGATCGCCTGCACGGACATCGAGGGCAAGGCCGCGATCTTGACCGCGCAGCACGTCTCGGGCGGGATCGGTTCGGAGGTCTTCGCGGACACCCAGGCGTCACTCGGCGTGGTGACCCAAGCGGGCAAGTCGAACCCTGGGCTCTCCCCCATGGACGTCGCCGTCGTCCGACTGGCGAACGGGGTCACGCCAGACCCCGACGTCCGGGTTGACGGCCAGACGTTGCAAATCGACTCCTTCCGGGCCCTCCCGGCCGTCGGCGACGTCGTGATTCACGGGGGCAAGAAAACGGGCGGGCGGGAAGGCAAGGTCGTGGACACAGACACGAGCGCGACGATCGAGACGAACAACGAACTCGACGGCGGCACGCTGTTCAAGTCGTTCGGCCTCTTCAAGATTGCGTCCAGTACGGCCGAACCGTTCGGCGTCCCCGGGGACAGCGGCGCGCCCGTCCTCCGGGAGACGGCCGCGGGGATGTTCGACTTCCTCGGGGTGCTGGTCGCGGTGGACGCCGCGGGGAACGGGTACGCGTACCCGACCCAGGACCCGAACGGCAATGACGTCGTCACGGCGTTCGGGATCGATTCCTTGTAATGCGGCTCCGGCCGGCGGGAGGGGCGGGGATGGCGCGGTTACTGTTACTCCAGTCGGTGGTCGTGATCGCTGTCGCGGCGGTCGCGGCGGGTTGTCGGACGCCGCACGCCGACAGGCCTCGCGAACCGAACGCGAAGCACCCCGTTCTCGAGGTGTGCCGGGACGGCGAGAGCCGCCGGGTCGTCCTCCGACCGGAACGGATGAAACTTCGGGACGTGGCGGCCGCGGCCGGGACGGACGCCCCCGCCGTCGACGCCGGGGGCTACCCGGTCCCGACGCTCCTCCGCCTGACGCGCCCCGACGGCCAGCATTTCGTCGAGACCTGGCTCATCGAGGAAACCGCCGTCGGGGACATCCTGCTCGGGCCGCTGGACCGGTTGGATGTGGTTCCCGCGCACCGCACGGACCTGGCCCGCGGGGTGGACGAGGTCGCCCCCCGCCCGATCCCCCCACCCCCGACTTACGTCGGCAGCCTCGACCCATTTCTCGAATGGTACCTTTCGCTCCCCCGGACAAACTGGACGCCAGCCCGGCAACGGGCGCTTCGAGATCGGTACACCAGAGCGATGGACGAGGTTGCGCGGGCCGCGGCGCTTGCGAATGAATTCAAGCGATCATTGGATCCCCTGCCGACCCGCCCCGAAGACATCGGCCTGTGGACGAATCGATTGACAAGGTTTTTGAGCGATCGGGTCAACAACGCCGAACGCCCCGACCTCGTGTTCACGGCCAACCAAGCGTACCTCCGGTCGGTCTACGGAGAGCGGCTGCGGCAGTCGGGGTCCGTCACGCTAGACGTATCCGTCGCGACCGTGTTCGGGACCGTTCGGCAAAGTGAGCCGCCGGCTGTGAAGTCGATTTCGGGTATTATTACCCCTGTGGAACTGAAGGACTTGGTAGCTACTACGTCCGGCAAAGCATCAGCAGATCCGGACGACACCGTCGTGCTTCTCAAGCGTGATGTGGAAGGATTGGAAACGACGTTCCTGCTTCGCCAGAAACACGTTTCAACCAAGGAGTCCAGAAGCGCGTTTTACCTGAACGTGCTCGCGTTCGACGGTGACGAGATCACCGTGATTCAGCCCGAGGACGTCCCGGTCGTCCGGGCCAGCCAGCTCGTCGAGGAGCACGTGGTGAGGCCGGCGCTCGCGTGTCGGTCAAAGGATGAGAACTCACCCTTGATGCGACACAAGCCCGGTATGAAAGCAACTCCGAATCGGATCGGACCGTTCCGTAGTTTCTGGCCGGGTAGATGATCAAGGCTCACCCCAGCGAGCACTGGCAGTGGGGGTGTGCCGGCGGGGTGAAGATAGCGCCGCCGGCCTTCGTCACGCCGAACTCTCGGCCGATGGGAACCTCTCCCGCGTCCGCGAGGTTCTGGCACGTCCCGCAGCTCCCCGGGTAGAACAGTTTTCGAACTTTTCGCGCGCGACTCTCGGCGCGAGAGTTCGCCCCGTCGGTTGCGGATTGCCTTGTTTCGTAGGTGATTTCGTCGAAGCGGCAGACGAAAATGCGTCTGAAAAACGACTCCGTTCCGAATCCTACCCGGTGTCCGAGTGGAACGGATTTCGAACTTGGAAGTCGCGCCGCCTGTTAACCGACGGGTCGAAACGGGTTCGCGCCAAAACTCAACGACAGGCGGGTAAACAGTCGGCGCGACTTTCTCTTATCACTTGAGCCGTCTGACCCCGGCGGCACGACCGGCAGGATCGCGCCCCGGCGGCCGCGAATCGCGCGGGGCGGGATGGGTCCGAGGATTCCCCGGCATTCCGCCGGTGTACAAAAACCATGTCCGATCCCGCAAATCCCCGCGAAACCCTGGGGAACAGATGCCCCGCCTGTTGGAGCCATTGTGGCTCATCCTGGTCACGTTGAGCGAGCGGAAACTCGCCCAGACGGTCGAGTACTTGCGGGAGGAGAACCGGATCCTTCGGGATAAGCTCCCCGACCGGATCACGGTCACGCCCCGGGAGCGGGCGAGGCTGGTCAAGTTCGGCCGGCCGCTCGGGTCGGCCGTCGCCGGACTGATCTCGATCGTCTCGCCGCGGACGTTCGCCCGGTGGGCGAAGGGCGAGAGACCCGCGCGGCGGCCGCGCCGCCCGCCGGGCCGGCCGCGCACCGAAGCCGACGTGCGGAAGGTGGTCCTCCGGCTGGCGGGGGAGACCGGCTGGGGGTACAGCCGCATCCTCGGCGAGCTGAGGAAGCTCGGCGTACAGTCGGTCAGCCGGTCGACGGTCATCAACATCCTGCGGGACGCCGGCCTCGACCCCGGCCCGAAGCGCGGGGTCGGGACGTGGACCGATTTCCTGCAACGCCACGCGGCGACCTTGTGGGCCAGCGACTTCCTGACGGTCAAGACGTGGACGACGCGGGGCATCGTGGACGTGTTCGTCCTGTTCTTCCTGCACCCGGGCAGCCGCCGGGCATTCGTCGCCGGCGTGACGGCCAGCCCGAGCCCGGACTGGGTGAAACAGCAAGCGCGGAACGCGACCATGCGCATGGAGGAGATGGGCCTGCCCCCGCGGTACCTGTTGATCGACCACGACGGGAAGTACACGAAGGACTTCGACGCGGTGTTCGCGGCCGAGGGGGGCGTCGTGCAGCGGGTCGGGCCGAAGGCCCCGAACCTGAACGCCCACGCCGAGCGGTTCGCGCAGACCCTGCGGCAGGAGCTGCTCGATCACTTCGTGGTGTTCGGGGAGAAGCACCTGCGGCACCTGCTGACGGAGTTTTTAACCCACTACAATTCCGAGCGGCCGCACCAGGGGATCGGCAACGTCCCTCTAACCGAAGACCCGCCGGGCGTGCTGCCGTTCCCGCGCGGCCGGGTGCAGTGCCGGAAGCGGCTGGGCGGGTTGCTGCGGCACTACCACCGCGCCGCGGCCTGACCGCCGAGAGACCGTGAACGTCTCACCCCGTCGGCCTGCGACCGGCCGCGTCGAAGGTCTGCACCGCCCGACGAAATGCCTCACCTCTGTAAACGCCCGTCTGGTGATCGGCGTTCAATTCTGGTCCACCTCGGCACCCAATCCAGGTCCACCGGTAGCACAACCCCCGTGGGCAGTTTCCCTGCCGTCATCGGGGGGCCAGGATGCGTACCGTGGACGACTTTGCCCGGATCCGCCAACTCCACCGGGACGGGCTGAGCGCCCGCCGGATCGCCAAGCAACTCGGGGTCGGCCGGGATACCATCCGCAAGGCGTTGGCCGACCCGGAGCCGAAGCCGTACACCCTCGCCCAGCCGCGGGCCGCCCCGGTGTTCGGCCCGTTCCGGGCGATCGTCGATGCCATCGTAGCGGCCGACGCCTCCGCCCCGCCGAAGCAGCGGCACACGGCGTCGCAGATCTACCGCCGGCTGGTGGCCGAACACGGCTACCGCGGGCAGTACGACCAGGTCCGCCGGCACCTGCGGGACCGCCGGCGGGAGCGACGGGCGACGTTCATCCCCCTCGACCACCCGCCGGGGCACCGGTGCGAGGCCGACTTCGGCCACATCCACGTCGATTTCCCGGACGGCCGCCGGCTGGTGCCGGTGCTGATCGTGACGTGGAGTTACTCGAACGCCCCGTTCGCCCTCGCCCTGCCGACGGAGCGGGCCGAGGCGGTGCTGCACGGGCTGTGCGAGGCGTTCCACTTCTTCGGGGCGGTGCCCAAGGAGTTGTGGTGGGACAACCCGACGACGGTGGCCGTTCACATCCGCCGGGGCCGCGACCGCACCCTGCACCCGCGGTACGCCGCGCTCGCGTCCCACTTCCTATTCGCGCCGAAGTTCTGCCTGCCCGCCACCCCCCAGGAGAAGCCGCGGGTGGAGAACCGGGTCAAGGACCTGGAGCGGATGTGGGCGACGCCGGTGCCGCGGGTGAACGACCTGGCCGGGCTGAACGACCACCTGCGGCGGTGCTGCGTGCAGGCCCGCGACCGGACGTGCGGGGCGAACGCCGAGACGGTCGGCACCCGGTTCGAGCGGGACCGGGCGGCGGCGTTGCCGGTAACGGCGCGACCGTTCGAGGCGTGCGTGATCGGCCCCGGCAGCGTGGACAAGTACCAGACCGTCGGGTTCGACGGGAACCGGTACAGCGTGCCCCGGCGGTACGCCTTCCGCGGCGTCACGGTGAAGGGGTTCGTCGATCGGGTCGACGTCGTGGCCGACAACCACGTCATCGCCACCCACCCCCGCAGCTACGCGAGGCACCAGCGGGTCCTCGACCCGCTCCACTTCCTGGTCGTCCTGGGGGCGAAGCCGGCGGCCCTGGATCACGCCCCGGTCTACCGCGACTGGCACCTGCCGCCGGCGTTCCCGGCTCTGCGTCAACGGCTCGAGGCGGACCGCGGCCTGCGGGCCGGGGCGAGACACTACATCCGCGTGCTGCAACTCTTGGCCCGGTTCCCGCTGGCGACGGTCGAGCAGGCGATCCTCCTCGCCCTGGCTCGCGGTGACCCGACCCCGGCCGCCATCACCGGGACCGCCGAGCGACTCGCCGTCGGGGTCACGCGGCCGCCGCCGGGCGTCGCCGCGTTCGGCGTGCCGACGCCCGACCTCGCCCGCTTCAACCGACTCCTCACCCCCACCCCCGACGGAGGCGACGATGACCGAGACGACCCCGCTGTTGCTCAAAGCGAACCTGAAGCAGTTGAAGTTGCCGACCATGCTGGCCGAGCACGAGAAACTGGCCCGTGAGGCGGCCGACCGCGACGAGCCGTACGACAGCTACCTGCTCCGACTGACCGAGTTGGAGGTCACCGCCCGCACCGCGAATGCGATTGCCGCCCGCATCCGGGCGGCCGGCTTCCCGGTGACGAAGGAGTTCGACACCTTCGACTTCACGGCCCTGCCGGGCGTGCCGAAGCAGAAACTGCTCGAACTCACCCGCCGGGACTGGATCGACCAGCGGTACAACGCCTGCCTGATCGGCGGCAGCGGGACCGGCAAGACGCACGCGGCCACCGGCATCGGCCTGGCCCTCTGCCGGCTCGGCCCGCGGGTCCGGTTCGCCACCGCGGCCAACCTCGTCACCGAACTCGAAGCCGCCCAGCAGCAGCACCGCCTGGACCGGTTGCTGGCCGCCCTCGACCGGCTCGACCTGCTGATCGTCGACGAACTCGGCTACCTGTCGTTCAGCCGGTCGGGGGCCGAGCTCCTGTTCCAGGTGTTCGCCGACCGGTACGAGCGGAAGAGTCTGCTGATCACCAGCAACCTGCCGTTCGGCGAGTGGGGAACGATCTTCCAGGGCGAACGCATGACGGCCGCCCTGCTCGACCGGTTGACCCACCGGTGCCACATCTTCGAGATGAACGGCGAAAGTTACCGGTTCCGGGAGTCGATGAAAGCGAAGACCGAGAAGACGATCAAGCCGAAGAAGTGACCCCTCTCACCCACCCGCACCGTGGACCTGGATTGGGTGCCGAGGTGGACCTGCTTTCGACGCCGATCACCAAGCTACGCCCGAAATCAGTGGCCGACGCTCGTGCGGTATCTCGACGACCACCGACTCTCCATCGACAACGGCCCGGCCGAGCGGGCCATCCGGCCGCTAGCCGTCGGTCGCCGCAACTGGCTGTTCGTCGGCGGTGACGCCGGCCTCACCTCGGCGGCCGTGCTGCTGAGTGTGGTGGCGAGCGCCAAGCGGCTCAGGTTGAATGCCTGGGACTACGTCCGCGACCTGCTCGCCCACCTCCCGGCCCGACCGCCCGACGCCGACGTGTCCGACCTGTTGCCCGATCGCTGGCGGCCGTCGTAACCCGACCAGGGCCGATCCCGCACGCACTTCGACAGACCAACTCGCCGGACGCTTTCGCTGCTCTGATACTAAAGTATACTAAGCGTAGCTTTATAGTTAAAATTGCTCAAATTGACACCTCTTTATCTGACGCACATTCCTCGACCTCAGATAGAATTCTTTGAAACGAGCTGGCATAAGGCATTTCCGCTGTCATTTTTTGTCGAAGCCCTAGAACCAAATCGGATTCCAACCAACGACGCGCGCACTCAGGCGCGAGAACATCCGGATCATAGAGATGGGTGCAGGAGGTGATTTCCACTAGTTGTGCGCATATGACTTTCCAGTTATTCTTTAGAGATGGCAACTCCTTGGTTTCGTAACACGAGTAGAAGGCGGCGCGTAACCAGCATATTGACCAATAACATCTATATAAGTATTGGGCAATAAGCGGGGCGAGTGTGGCCTTAGCATGTGCAAAAGTGCCAAAATCAATTGATATGACGGTATTTGATTCCAAGGCTATCGACAAATACAGCTTGACATTCTCCTCTGTATAAAAATTCTGACCTGAAACAGCTCGAATGTCGTCGACTGTTGATAATAACTCATTCTCAAGATATTCAAACGCCGTCGTCGCAGAGATCAGTTTAATGATTGATACTGCCTTAGATCGCATTTGCTCCAATTGGCTCGATATCAAGCCATCAAGAGGGAAATCGTATCTATTGATCCGAAGTAGTGACACTAGCAGCCACAATGATCGCACTCTGGCAATTAAGTCTTTTGCGTCAGTATTGTGTATATCTTTCATAACTTATCCTTACCCCATCCCGTATAGCCACTCCTTGAGCGCTTGGGCTGTGGATTTTACTTGTAAGTGTCGATTCAGTGCCTCAATATGCGCTTGCGTTCTAGCCACATATTCAATGTTTCCGTACATGTCCGTTTGCTTCATGGCCTGCGCGAGTTCATCAGGAATGACAGCCCGGCCAACCTCTCCTTTCGGTGTCGCATATTGCTGAGCCGCTCTCTTAAGGTCATCGGTGAGGTACACTGCTGGATCGGCAGATGTTAAGTGAGTGGGTCGTTTTGCGACATCCTCGAGACTAAACTGTTTCCCGGCAATCCCGTCGCGGGATCCATGATATAAAACACATTCGGCATTGTGCGCCCATACCGCCCAACCCCAATCCTTACTGCCGACGAAATACGTGTGGTGATCCGAGACGCGGAGGTTGTAGACCGTATCCCACTCGCCGGTGTCGAGCAGGTCTTCGATTACTATTGCGTGCCCGTCGGCCGTCACGAGGCGATCACCTACCTGCAACCTGTTCGCCGGCGTCCATCCGCGAACCTCGACGAAGAACGGGTGCTCAGCCGTCGTCCGGATCACTTGACCGCCGACGTGGACGTGCCAAACTAATCCCTCGCGGACGAACACCTCCTCGACGGTTTTCGACTCGACCGGACCGGCCGCGTCGTGCTCGTCCCGCGATACCACCATGTCCCCGGCGCGGAAGTCCTCAATCATCTTACTACCATCGGGCGTCAGAAGGGGCGTCCCGGCCGCGAAACAGATGTTAACGCCCAACCGCTTCGCCGCGTTCGTGACGGCGGCGTGCGTCTTCGGGAACGGGGCGAGCGCCTTGTGCACGGCCTTGCCCAACCCGCGGCCCACGGCCCCGCCTACCGCTCGCACGCCGGCCGCCACCCCGCGGCCCGCCCACCCGAACGCCACGCCTCCGACCGCCCCGTACGCCGCCGCCTCCCCGACCTTGTTCCAATCCACGTGCCCGGTCCGCGAGTACTGTCCGTACGCGCTCGCGGCTCCCTCCCCGACCGCCCCGGACACGGCCATGTGCGCCGTCTGTGCCCGCGCCCCCGACCCGAACCCCGGCACGGCCATCATTGCCGCCCCCTCGACCGCCGCCACGTCCCAGTTGTAAAAGAATTCCCGGCCGCAATACAGGTTGATCAGACCGTTCACCCCGACCCCAACGGCCGCCCCGGCCGCCACCCGGCCGACGTAACCAAGGGCCGCCGCCACCACGGGGGCGATGTGGCCGCTGGGGTCGGTGGCGTTGCTCGGGCCGTTGCCGACGTACCGGTACAGGTTCACGTCGCCGGCCGCGTACCCCCACGAGTCGGCGGTCGTGAACCGCATGAGCGTCGGCGAGTACCACCGGGCCCGGTTGTCGTACTGCCCGACCACGCCCACGTACCGCAGCCCCTGGTGCAGGTACGCCCACCCGACGTCGCTCCCGCCCGGCTTCGCCACCCACGCCGGCGTCCACACGTCGAACCGGCCGAACGGGTCGTACGTGAACCGCTCCAGCACGACCCCCGCCGTATCGACCAACGCGGTGACGTTGAAGTTCGCGTCCGTGACGGCATAGATCCGCTCCTCCAGGCTGCCGTTCGCGTCCGCGTCCCGGTCCCGGGCCACCAGCGCGTCCACGTACACGGCGCTCCAGACGTAGCTCGCCCGCGCCGCCCCGCCGACCCGCTCCTCGATCACCTGGTAGTCCGCCGAGTAGTACAGGTCGGTCGTCGTGCCGCCGATCACGTCAAGGACCCGCTGCCCGTCCGCGTCGTAGGCGAACGTCGCCACCGTCGCCCCGCCCGCGGTCTTCACCGCGACCAGCCGGTCCCACCCGTCGTACACGAACCGCCGGTCCGCCTCGTCGGTCGTCAGGTTGCCGTTCGCGTCGAACGCCGGGGCCGTCAGCCCGCCGACGGCCGTGACCTCGTTCTGCCGGTTGTGCGTCCGGGCCTGGGTCACGGCGTCCGTCGTCACCCCCTCCACGTTCCCGGCCGCGTCGTAGTCCCAGGACTGCGTGCGCGGGGCCACCCCCGACCGGCCGAAGACGGAGAGTTGGTACAGCCCGTCGTACGTGTACGTCTCCTCGAACGCGGGGTTGACGAGGCTCTCCATCTCGACGCGGCTGCCGACCCGGTCGTACGTGTACGCGAACCGGTCGGCGTGCGACCCGTCGCTCGTCCGCCGCCACCGCTGGTCCACCACCCGGCCGAAACGGTTGAGGCCGGAATACTGGTCCCCGGCGTCGCCGGTCGACTCCGCCCCCTGCTTGAGGAAGGTCAGGTCGAGGCCCGGCTGCGGGTGGCTTCGGACGATCACGGTGTCCAGGCCGAGGTACTGATACCCCTCCAGCGTCGTCCCGCCGTCCTGGATCGCCTCCAGGCGGCCAATGCGATCGTTCAGCCCGCCGGCCGTACCGTAGGAGTAGGCGATCGTCCGCCCGTTCGGGTAGACGACCGAGGTGAGCCGCGAGTGGTTCCCCCCGACGCCGGGGTCGAACGTGTAGGCGTACTGGACCTTCGGGGTCGTGCCGGTGTCCACGGCCCCGGCGTGCGCCTGCCACTCGGTGACGAGTTGGCCGAGGCCGTTGAACGCCCGCTGGACCTGGTTCACGACGCTCCCGCCGGCCGCGGCGTCGTAGCTCGTCCGCAGGTACGCGTTGCCCTGCTCGTCGTACTTGGTCGAAACCCGCCGGACCGCGCCGTCCACGTTCGCCCCGAGCAGCGTCACCGCGTCGTCCGTCAGCCGCCCGACGATGTCGTAGGTGTAGGCGTGCTGGTTGCCGTTCCGGTCCGTCCGCGTGACGACCTCGCCGAGGGCGTTGACGGTTACCACGTCCTGCTCGCCGGTGCTGGCCGCCCCGGTCGTGGGGTCCGGCCACCGGGTGGCCGACACCACGTCGTTCGACGTGACCCCGCTCCCGGTACCGGGGCTCACCCCGTACACCCACTCGGTCGTCTGCCCGCCGCCGCCCGTCAGCTTGACGGTGAGCGTCTTCCGCCCGGCCGGGCCGTAGGCGTACTCGGTCGTCTTGTCGTCGGTATCGCTGACCGTGCCGTTTACGAAGTTCTCGACCGACTTGGTCACACGGCCGAGGGCGTCGTACTCGAAGCGGGTCATCACCCCGTGGGGGTCGGTCGTCAGGGTGGCACGCCCCGCGTCGTCGTAGTCCGTCGTCGATACGAGCACGGTGTCCGACCGGACCGGCACGCCCGTCGGCCGCGTCCATGCCGTGCCGCCGTTCGTGCCCACATCGGCGACGGATCGCAGTCGGTCCACCAGGTCGTACCAGTACCCCGTGTTGCTGACGCGGGCCGGGACGCCGGTCGTCGGCGTGCCCAGTTCGCCCGTGCCGGCCGCGTCGTGGAACCGCTCCCGGACGACGGCCGACAGCAGGTTGCCGTTGCCGTCATAGGCGAACTCCGCCTGGGCCAGCACCACGTCCCCGGTCACCGTCAGGGCGTCCGCGTACCCGGCGTCCCCGCCCCCGTCGGTCGTGTACGCTTTCGCCACCCGCCCCGCTCCGTCGTACACCGTCTTCTCGACCAGCACGCCCGGCGCGGCCGTCTTGGCGACCAGGCCCCGGGCGTCGAACCAGGTGTTCGTCTGAAGCGTGTTCGTGCTGACCGCGCCGCTCGTTGGCTCAACGCTGTACACGTCCGTCCGCCAGGCCCGGCCGAGGGCGTCGAACGAAGTGATGACCCGCGCCCGCCGCCGGGCGCTCGGCAGCCCGTTGAACACCCCGTTCGTGGCCGCCGGGGTGACCGTGTCCCCGTCGTACGTCTCGACCAGCCACAGCTCGCCCAGGTTGTTGTACTCGAACGTCGTGATCGGCCGGTTCACGTCCTCCGCCTCGGTCGCCTCGACGCCGGCCTTCGTCGCCACCACCCGGTCCCGCCAGTCGTAGACGTTGGCCGTCACCCGGTCCGGTTGCCCGCCGCCCGGCTTGAGAGTCGCCTTCGTCAGGTTGCCGTTGCCGGCCCCGCCGCCGTCGTACTCGTAGGCCCCGGTCTGGGTCATGTTCCCGCCGACCCCGTCCGTCGTCCCGACCCAGGTGGCGACCGGCCGCCCCAGCACGTCGAAGTCGGTGCGGGTGAGCGTCCCGGCCGGCGTGGTCACCCGGTTCTGCCGCCCGCGGTTGTCGTACCCGATGACCGTCCGGTCGAAGTTCGTCCCCGACGCCCCGAGCGCGAACGCCGGCAGCCCGCCCGCGTAGTACGTCAGCCCGGACACGGCGTGGTAGGCGTCGCTCCAGACCGTTTGGCCGGACTGGTTCTGGTACTGCCGGGACAGGGACTGGACGTTGGAGACCGCCTCCGTGCCGGTCGGCCGGCCGAGGCCGTCCATGTCGATCCACGTCGGGGACATGGTGAGCTGCTCGGCGTACGAGTACGCGAACGTGTCCGCCCCGACCGTGACCGTCCCGCCCCGGCGGTCGATGCGGGAGACGATCACCGGGCCGGTGGTCATGACCCCCGCCCATCCGGGGTACGTCCGGACCTCCTGGGTCACGTCGTTGTACCGCTGGTAGTCCACCCGCCCGTTCGGGGCGACCGCGGTGACCGCCCGGCCGAACCGGTCCACCTCGTAGGTGGACTTGAGGTGCAGCCCGCCGCCCGCCGGCGTGGCCCACCCGGCCGGGAGGTCGGCGAAATCGGCCGTGAGCGCCGTGTTCACGTCCTCGATGTACTTGACCACGGCCCCGGTCGCGAGGTCGTAGGCGGTGTGCGTCAGGAACCCGGCCGCGTCCTTCTCCCAGACGACCCGACCGAGGGTGTCGAACACCGTGACGGCGGAAGTCGCGACCCCCGACCCGTTCTGGGCGGTGGCGACGACCGGGAGGGTGACCGTGACCGCCTGGGGGAACAGCCCGCTCGCCCCGGTGAACCACTGGTAGCCGAAGGTGGTCGTCCGCCGCGAGGCGTCGTTGACGTTCGTGGTGTCGTCGACCGGGTAGGCCGACGTGGAGGCGACCTCGTACACGGTCGCCCCGTTCGCCGTCCGCGCGATGTAGGTCTGGTGGGACAGGAGGCCCGCCGTCGGGTCGAGCTCGCCGTGCTTGAGGGCCGTGGTCTTCGTGTACCCGAGGACGTCGCCGGGCGTGGTCGTGGTGGCCGTCGTCGCCGTGCCGTAGGCGTAGACGAGGACCTTGCCGGCCGTGTCCGAGACGTACTGGGCGTTGTTGCTGACGAGGTTGACCAGGTCGCCCTTCGTCTCGTCGTACCCGGTGACGGCGACCGCGTCGGCCGTCCAGAGCAGCCGCCCCTGGGCGTCGTACCGGTTGTACGTCCGCCAGTTCCGGCCGGTCGGGCTGCCGGCGGCGTACTCCCGGACCTCGTGGAGCATCGCCTGCCCGCGGGCGTTGCTCCAGGTGACCTCCTTGTTCCCGTCCGGCTTCGTCACCGTCGTCCGCCGGAACCACGAGTTGGCGTCCCACTGGTCGCCGTTGATCGTCCCGTACTGGTTGCCGCGGGTCAGGTACTCGAACGTGTACGTGCCCTTGCCCTGCGCCCCGCCGCAGGTCGAGCACCCGGCCCCCTGGACGACCTCCTTGGCCACCTTCGGGACGTTGTCGAACTCGTTCGCGAGCGGCCGGTACTCGAGGTAGTTGTTGGCGTAGACGGCGAGCTGGGCGTCCGTGAGGGTGTGGGCGGTGTCGATCGTCACCCCGTACGCGGTCGCGGCCCGGTTGAACCCGTCGTCGAGCAGGACGTACTTCAACCCGCCGGCGTACCCGTTCGCCTCCCCCGGCTTGTAGTATCGGTAGTAGCTCGTGCGGATGATCGGCGACGCCAGGTCGCCGTCGTGGACGATCGCCGCCTTCAAGTCGTGGGCGTTCCCGTACGCCTCGCCCGCGGCGTAGTACCGGTACTCGACCGACCGGACGGCGGAACTCGTCACGCCCCCGTCCGTCGACCGCCGCTGGGTGACGCTCGCGAGCTGCGGGGCGGCGGCGTGGACGACGCCCGCGTAGGCGTACTCCCAGACGTCCACCGTCGCGCCGGACTGGATGCGGACCTCGGCGATGTCCCCGGCCCCGGTGTACGCGGTCACCGTGACGACCTGCCCGTTCCGGCCGGTGTACTGCTTGAGCCGGCCGACCCGGCCGAGCGGGGTCGTTACCGAGTCGTCGTAGAACGTGAATGTGTTGCCGGTCTCGTCGGTCAGCGTCCACTCCCCGCCGGCCTTGGCGAGCTTGTGCTGGTCGGAGTTGGTGGCCTTCCAGGCCCCGGAGATGTACCGGAACGTGGTCGCCCGGAGCCCGTCCTTCGTCACGCTCACCGTGCTCGCGTCGGTCTGCCGCAGGGTCGGGGTGTGCGCGTTCGTCCACCCCTGGCCGTTCTTGTGCCCGGCGGCGTTGGCCCCGCCCAGGGTGTTCGCCCAGGCCCGGAACTGGCCCCACGGCAGGCCCACGCCACTCGACTCGATGTCCCGCTCCCGGTGGACGGCCCGCCCGTCGTACCGGCGGACGCCCTCCTCGCCCGCCGCCACGGGCAGTTCCGGGGCGTTCCCGTCGGCCGACACCAGGAGCTCGGGATAGCAATCGGGGTTGGGGGCCTCGGCGTTCGGCCGGACGACGACCGTGAGCGTCTGGGCGTCCGTGATCGGGTCGCCGGCGTTCCCGGTCCACCGCGCGCCGCCGGGGTTGTTGGGGTTATACAGCTTCCACCCGTTGGGCAGGACGACCTCGGCGGTCCAGGCGTAGTACCCGCCGATGATCCAGACCGGCTCGGGCGGCTGGAACGTGGCGACCGCGTTCCCGTTCCCGTCCAGGGCGGTCGCCACCCCGGTCGCCGTCGCCCCGTTCAGCCCGATGAGCGTCACCACCGACCCGAGGGCGTTGTTGTTGACGAGGTAGTCCACCATCGGCGGCGTGACCGGCACCAGGCGGTCCTCGAGGGGCTCGACCCCCATGCGGACGCCGCGGCGGGCCGTCGGCCGGCCGAACAGGTTGGCCCAGAACTGGTCCGTCTTCGAGAGCCACCGAGACAGGGCGGGGCGGGGCATGGCGGATTCCTTTGGTGCCGGCGGCCGGGCGGTCGCCCCCGCCGTTCGTGGCGGGTGCCGTGGTGACGATCAAGCTCCCGATTGCCGGTCCGGTCGTATTGGCGGGTGGGTGTAAACACCCAATACGCGTCGGCGTGGCAAATCGGTCCAGAGAGAGTAGAGCCTCAGACACGCCCGCACAAGCGTAGGATCGCGCGCAGTTTGAAAAATTCTTCAAGTCGTCACAAACGATCAACAGGGGCCAAGAGTTCTCGGAACCACCCCGAACAAAGTAGTGTGCCCTGCTCTGTATCGTTCAGCGTGGCCGCAGTGTCGAATTGCTTGCCGCGGAGGTCGCATTGAACGGCACGAAACGCAGCCCCGGCCGCCTCGGCGAACGGGTCGCCCATCCCGGCGATGACCTGGGGGTTGTTCGGGACCGCGATCACACTCCGGCCCAGGGGTCGTAAACGACGCTAACTAGCGGGAAGTGGGACAGTGATTTGGCCCCACGACCGCGAGTATCGGGTAATCTGTACCCACCGTCGGAGGTCGCCGCCCGTGTGGATCGTGTTCCTCGCCGTCGTGGTCGTACCGCTGGCGTACGCCTTGGGGGTGGCGGTCCACTACTACCGGAAGTTCCGCCGGACCGAGGCGTACCGCTGGCGGAACGATGTTCTCGGCCGCGAGGCCGCCCTCCGCCGGGCGTACCGCGCGGCGAAGGACGGGGGGCGGCGGACGGACCTCGACGCGCTCCGCGAGAAGTATTTCGCCGAACACCTGCGGACGGTCGGGGTCGATGCCGTGGCGCAGTTCACCGGCATCGGCCCCGGCACGGTGGACCGGCTGCGGCAGGCCGGGCTGCGGACGCTCGCCGACCTGATCGACTACCCGTTCCACCGGTTGCCCGGCATCGGGCCGTCGAAGAGCGCCGACCTCCGCGCGGCCGTCCGGGAACTCGTGGCGGACGCCCGGCGGCGGTTCGAGGGCGGCGACTGCGCGAAGGGCCTCGAGTTCCGCGACCACCGCGACCGGGTCCGGCGGCGGGAGCGGGAGGAGGACGAGGACCGCGAGCGGCGGCTGAAGGAACTGACGGCCGACCTCCGCGAGTTGGGGCCGCAAGTCGCCGTCGCGAAGCGGATCACGCTCTGGAACTTCTTCTGGCACGACGGCCGCTACCCCGGGTACGCCGACGTCGCCCCGCCGGTCGCCCGCCGCGACCCGGAAGAACGCGCTGGCCCGGCCGCGACGGACGTGGATAATGACGTTCGCGTCGTGCTGCTGCCGCCCCACTCCAACCCCGCGAAGATGTCGCCCGAGTCCCCGACCGCGCTGAACGTGACGGTGCAGTGCGCGGCCTGCGACGCGCGGCTGCAGGTCACGTCGTCCCGGCCGCGGCCGCAGTACCGGGTGACGTGCCCGCGGTGCGGGGCCGTGAGCACGATCACCCCGCCGGCGAAGCCGGCCCCGTTGCCGGTCGTCAAGCCGCTGCCCGTCGCGACGCCGGTCCCGCCGCCCGTACCCGTGCCAGCGAACGCCCCCGTTGCCGTTCGGCCGTCGACAGCCGCGCCCGTGCCCCCGCCGCGGATGTCGGCCAAGCCGCCCGGCCGTGCACTGCCGTCGTCGGGTCAACCGACCGACCTCTTCGCCGACGCGTTGAAGTCGTCGGCCCCCGCGCCGGCCCCGGCGGCCGAGCACCCGGAGTTGCCGAAGCTGCGGGCGCTGGCCGGGTTCGGCCTGATGGTCGCGAAGGCGGACGGCCGGATCGCGAAGGCCGAGCGGGCCGCCGTCCGCGAGTTCCTCGCCACGCTGTTCGGCCACGACCCGGTGCTGGCCCGCCACCTCGACCCGGTGATCGAGACCGTCGAGAAGGCGATCCCGGCGGAACCGGTGGCCGTCGCCGAAGTCGTCCGACGCACGTCGCCGAACGAGCGGCGGCGCATCTATCTCGCGGCCGAGAGGATTGCGGACGCATGCGGGAAGCGGAACCGACAGGAAGAAGATTTGTTGGAGCGGGTCGCGGTCGCGTTAGATGTTCAACCCTCGCCCAAGATCGTCTCGGCTGCGGCACCGCCCCCGCGGGTGCAATCGTCCGCCGCGTACACGCCCGCAGCCGCCTCCGCGCCGGCCGCTCCAAAGCCCCCGGTGGAACCGCCGCAACTTCGACCGCCGGACCCGCGGAAGCTGTTGGAGATCGAGCCCGGCGTCGAACTGTCGGTCGAGTTGATCCGCCGCCGGTTCACGCTGCTGTTCGAGAAGGTCGACCCCGCGAAGGCGAGGGACTTCGGCCCGGAGTTCGTCGCGATGGTCGAGAAGAAGCGGGCCGACCTGCGCGCCGCCGCGGAATCGCTGATAGCGCCCTTCGGCGTGCCGCTCGACCCGCCCGCCGCCCCTCCTCCCTCGGCCGACATCCGGCCGAACGAACTCCTCGACGACATTTTCGGCTGACCGACGCACACCCGCTGAGTACCGGCCATGACGGACGAGAATCCATCACCCGAACCCGCCGCCGTTCCGCCACCGTCGCGGCCGTCCTTCTCCGCTGGGGCGGGGTTGCCGTCGTTGCCGGACTACGAGCTGCTAGAGAAGATCGGGCAGGGCGGCATGGGGGCCGTCTACAAGGCCCGGCACAAGCGGTTGGGCCGGACCGTTGCGATCAAAGTCATCCCCGCCGAACACCTCGACAAGCAGAGCAGCCTGGATCGGTTCTTCGCGGAAGCTCGAACGGTCGCAAACGTCCGCCACCCGAACATCGTGGAGGTCTTCGACTATCAGGAAGTCAATGGCATGCCGTGCCTGGTGATGGAGTACCTGGGCAACGGGTCGTTGGCGGTACGGTTGAAGGCCGCGGCCGTGGTGGACCTCGGCGAGACGCTGCGGGTGTTGAGGCAGGTCGCGGCGGCGATGGCGGCGGTTCACGCGAAGGGCGTCGTCCACCGCGACTTGAAGCCAGACAACATCCTCTTCTCCGACGGCGGCGACGCGAAGGTGACGGACTTCGGCCTTGCCAAGCGGGACGATGTGGACCTCACCCAGACGAACATCGCCCTGGGCACGCCGTACTACATGTCGCCCGAGCAGGCGAACGGCCAGGCGAAGCACGCCGGCCCGCAGTCGGATGTGTGGTCGTTCGGCGTCATCATGTACGAATGCCTGACCCGGCAACACCCGTTCGAGTCGGATTCCCGCCAGGAACTCTTCAAGAAAATCTTCTTCGACGAACCCACGCCCCTTAAGGTGTTGAACGAGGAAGTGCCCGCGGACCTCGCGACCGTCGTTGCGAAGTGCTTGCAGAAGAAACCCGAAGACCGCTACCCGAGTGCGGCCGAGCTGTCGCAAGACTTGCAGCGGGTGCGCGTCGAGCCGAAGCCGGACCCGAAGCCCGCGGCGAAGTCCGAGTACAAGACGCCGTCCGCGTTGTTCGCCGACCACCCGCTGACGGACCTCGATCGGAAGGCGCACGCCCTGCTCGGCGAGAAGGTCGTCATCAAGTCGCTCGCCGCGTCGTCCGCGTTCCACCGGCTGCCGCGGTACGTGTCCGAGTACCTCATCGCCAAGTACGTCAAGCCGGACACCTGGAAGGCCGACCTCGCCAACATCCAGACCAAGATCAAGGACCTCCTCCCGGACCTCGAACACCGCGAGCTGCTCAAGGAGAAGCTCCTCTCCCGCGGCGAGGTCGCGCTCATCGACAACGTGGAGGTCCGCATCGACCTCCGCGGCGGCCAGCGGTGGGCGCGGGTTCCGGCGCTCGCGGACAACAACGTCCGCGTCCCGGCGACGATCACGGAACAGCACCCCGGCCTCCTGCTCGGCGGGCTGTGGGGCACGGTGAAGGTGAAGTACTCGCCGGAGACGGACGCGGCCGCCCCGAACGAGCTGGCCGCGTTCACCCCGTTCCAGGTCGGCCCGCCGGACGTGGCCGCGTTCAAGGCGGCGCGGGGGCGGTTCACCACCGACGAGTGGTGCGGCCTCGTGCTCCAGTCGGCCGGGTACGCGGCCAACGCCTTCCCGAACCGGCGGACCCGGCTGCTGCTGTTCGCCCGCATGGTCCCGCTCGTCGAGCGGAACGTGAACCTGATCGAACTCGGCCCGCGGCAGACCGGCAAGACGTTCCTGCTGCGGAACCTGTCCCCCCGCGTGTTCACCGTGTCCGGCGGCAAGACGACGCCGGCGAACCTGTTCGTCAACCTGTCCACGCGGCAGATCGGCATCCTCGGCACGCGGAAGGTCGTCGTGTTCGACGAGATCGCGCACACGACGTTCGGCCAGGGGGACGACACGCTCTCGACGCTCAAGGACTACATGGAGAGCGGGCACTTCAGCCGCGGGTCGCTCGGGTTCGCGTCCGACGCCGGCCTCGTGTTCGCCGGGAACTTGGACGTAGAAGGGGACCGGCCGCACCCGAAGTACGCGCACCTGCTCGAACCGCTGCCGGAGGCGATCATCGACAGCGCGTTCCACGACCGGATGCACGGCTACGTCCCCGGCTGGGAGGTGCCGAAGATCGCGCCGGGGTCGGTGGCCACCGGCGTCGGGTTCGTGACCGACTATTTCGGCGAAGTGCTCGTCCGACTCCGGGAGGAGACGTTCGGCGACGCCGTGCGGGCCGTGCCGATGCACGCCGGGCTGACCCGCCGCGACCAGACGGCCGTGGAGCGGCTGGCGTCCGGGCTGCTGAAGCTCGTCCACCCGGACGGGAACTGGACGCCGGACGAGTTGCTCGAGATCGTCACGTTCGCCAGCGAGCTCCGGCAGCGGGTTCACCAACAGTTGTGCGCCCTCGCGCCGGGCGAGTTCAAGTCGAAGCTGATCGCGCCGTCCGCCGTGGCCGCGCACGAGGCCGAGGACTTGCGGCCGCGGACCGGCGCGCGGGCGGCCGACCGGTTGAACACGGACGCCGTCGTCGGGGCGGTGACCGGCTTGGCCGTCCTGACGAGCGGCGACCGGGAGTACGGCGGGGACACGATCCTGATCCAGGTGTCCGCGATCAACGGCGGCAGCGGCGTCACCGTCACCGGTCTGCACGGGCGGGTTCTCAAGGACTCGATCCAGGCCGTCTACAACCTGATCCGGGCGAACTGCCGCGAGCTGAACATCCCGGAACAACGGCTGAAGACGCAGGCGCTGGCCGTCCACCTGGTGAAGATCGCGGAGCCGAAGGACGGCCCGTCGGCCGGGCTGGCGTTCCTGGTCGGGATGGTGTCGGCGCTGACGAACCGGCCGATCCGGCCGGGGATGGCGTTCAGCGTGGAGGTGGCGTTGCACGGCGAGGTCGGGCCCGTCGGCGGGCTGCCGCACAAGGTCGCGGCCGCGGCGAAAGCCGGCCGCACGGTCGTGGTGATCCCGGCCGCGAACGCGGGCGTGATCGACCAGCTCCCGGAGGACCTGCGGGCGGCCGTCGAAGTACGGCCGGTGGCCACCGCCAGCGAGGCCCTGGCCCTGGCGCTCACGTAGGCCGCGGCCCGGGTGCCAAACGGCCGTGATCACCGGCCGATCGGCACCCGACCTCCGCCCGCACGCGGCCGGGACGAGTTGCGTCCGGTATGAACCGTAGGCCCGGCCGCCCCGACGCCTCTGCGAACGGGTCGCCCATCCCGGAGATGACTAGCGGGCGGCCCGGGAAATCGATCTCGGGCTCCGGCCCGGCCGGGTCGTACACGACTTCCACGACCGCCCCGTCGGCGCGGACCCACCGGCCCGGCACGTCCCCCGGCCCGGCCGCCACGACGAACACCACCCGTGGGGGATCGTCCGCGGGGTGGGCCTGCGCCGCCGCCGCCCGCTCCAGCCGCCCGACCCGTTGTGCCCGCGCCGTCATGCGTCGCCCCCGTCGTCGCGGCCGCCGGCCCGGCGGGCGATCCGGGCGACCCGCTCGAACGCGTCCCACACGGCGTCGAACCGCGGGTCCAGCCGCCACGTGAATAGCACCGGCACCCGCCGCGGGTTGTTCGGGGCGTAATCCCGCGGCGGGTCCACGTCCGGCGCGATCCGCTCGGCGGCCGCCACGGCGGCCCGGTACGCGGCGATGGCCGCGGGGAACTCCGGCTCGCGGGCGAAGAACCCCTCGGCCGCGGCCCGTGCGAACGCGGCCAGCCACTCCGGGTCGCTCAGCCCGGCCAGCTCGACGGCGGGCGGCGGGCCGACCCGGGCCTCCAGCCGCCGCACCCGCGCGACCGCGCTCATGGCATCGCCCCCGGCGTGCGTCGGTCGTCCACGTTCGCCGGATCGGCCGCGGGGCCAACGACGACCTCCTCGACCTCCAGCACGTGCCGCCCGCCGCACCCCGGGCACCGATCATCCGGCTCGGGCGGCGCGCCCGCGTCCACCAGCCGGGTCGGGCCCCCCGCGCACCGTGGCCGGGCCGCCTCCACCGCCTTGAGCCGGCGGGCCAGCGTCACGGGCGTCCCCCGTCCGCGTCCACCTGCGCCTCCAGGGCGGCGATCCGGGCCTCCAGGTCGACGGCCTCCCGGACCCGCAGCCCGAGCTCGAGCACGGCCCGGGCGGCCCCGAGCCGGGTGGCCGGCGGGACGGAAGGCTTCTGCAGGTCCAGGAGCGTCCGCACCGCCTCGGTGGCGGCCGCCGCCATCGCCCCGGCGGCCCGCCCGAGCATGTCCGCCTGCGTTTGCCGGAGCCGGCGGACGAACGCCGGGTCGGCCAGCCGGCGGCGGACGGTGGTCACCCCGACCCCGGCCCGGGCGGCGGCCGCGTCGTGGGTGGCCCCGCACGCGAGGGCGAGCAGCAGGGCGTCGTTGGCCGTCGTCCGGCCGGCGTGGGCCGCCATCGTCGGGCCTCCGGGGGCAAGGTGGGCGCTCGTGGGCGCTCGTGGCGGGTTTTTCCGGCCTCGGCGGTCAGGCCGCGGCGGCGTCCGGGGCCGGGACCCGCTCGCCCGCCTTCCCGGTGAGGTGCTCGTACCGGGCGGCGATGGCGTCGCAGTACCGCGGGTCGAGCTCGACCAGGCACGCCGCCCGCCCGGCCTGCTCGGCGGCGGCGAGGGTCGTGCCGCTGCCGGCGAACGGGTCGAGGACGACCCCGCCGGCCGGGCACGAGTTGCCGACCAGGTACGCGAACAGCCCGACCGGCTTCATCGTCGGGTGGACGTCGTTGGACGTGGGCCGGTCGAACTCCAGCACGGTGGACTGGCTCCGGTCGGACAGCCAGGTGTGCGCGGCCCCCTCGACCCAGCCGTAGAGGCACGGCTCGTGCCGCCAGTGGTAGTCGAAGTGCCCCAGCGCGAACGCCGACTTGACCCACACCAGGCACTGCCGGACCCGCAGCCCGGCGTCCTGGCAGGCGGCGCGGACCGCGAGCCCCTCGAGGTCGGCGTGCCACAGGTAGAACGCCGCCCCCGGTAGGAGCGCCCCCTTCGCTGCGGCGAGGGCGGCGGCGAGGAACCGGCGGTAGTCGGCCGTGGGCATGGCGTCGTTGGCGATCGTCAGCCGGTCGGCCGTCTTCCCCGCGTAGGCGACGTTGTACGGCGGGTCGGTGAGCAGGAGGTCGGCCGGGCGGCCGGCCAGGGCGAGGGCGAGGTGGTCCGGGCGGGTGGCGTCGCCGCACACGAGGCGGTGGCGGCCGAGGACCCACACGTCGCCGGGGCGGGTGACCGGGTCGGTGGGCGGGTCGGGCACGGCGTCGGGGTCGCCGACCACGGCCGGGGCGTCCGATTTCAGGAGGTCGGCGAGCTCGTCGGCGGAGAACCCGGTGAGGGCCAGGTCGACGTCGAGGCCCTGGAGCGCGAGCAGCTCGGCGGTCAGCTTGTCGTCGTCCCAGGTGGCCAGGGCGGCCGTCTGGTTGTCCGCCAGCCGGTACGCCTTCGCCTGGGCCGGGGTGAGGTCGGCGGCGACGTGGACGGGAACCTCGGCCAAGCCGAGCTTCACCGCCGCCTTGTACCGGGTGTGGCCGCAGACGATGACGTTGTCGCGGTCCACGACGATCGGGACGCGCCAGCCGAACGCGTGGATCGACCGCGCGACCGCCTCGACGGCGGGGGCGTTGTCGCGGGGGTTGTCGGGGTAGGGGGTGACCAACGAGAGGGGTCGGAGTTCGACGCGCACGGGCGGGGACCTCGGAGGGAGCAGGGTGCTGTCCGTCCGCCCGGCCGGCGATGCCGGGACGTTCTCCGCCCGCCGCACGGCCACGCCGAAGGCGTACCGCGGGCTGCTACCAGTAATACTTCGCGGCCGCCGGCCGTCGTGTCGCGGAAATTTCGGGAAATTGTCGGGTTCACGCCCGTCAGCCGTCCGAAGACGCCGGCGTGGGGCGATCGGGATCGGCCTCGATGGCCACGCCGACCGCCCCGCCGCATACCTTTGCAGACCTTTGCATACCTCGGGCGAAAGGTATGCGGCGACCAAGTCGTTATCCCTCAACGGCTTCGGGCCCGGACCGCATACCTTGCAGACCTTTGGCTCAGCCTTATTTCACCCGCACGCACGCGCACACGCGCCCGCACGCGGGAGCGGGGACCGCCCGAAGGTCTGCAAGGTATGCGGTCCGGGCATGAAAAGCCTTGAATCCAAGGGATTTCGCCCCGCATACCTCGTCCCCGAGGTCTGCGGAAGGTCTGCGAAAGGTCTGCAATGGGGGGCGGCCCGGGTGAGACGTGAGGGCCGGGCCGGTCAGGGTCGGGCCGGCTACACGCCGATCGCCGCCGCCGCCGGCTCGGCGGTCGCGGCCGGCTCCGCCGGCTCGAGGCGGAACAGCTGCCGCCCGCTGTGGTCGCGGCCGGCGGCCCGGACGCGGACCCCGCCCTGGACGCGGTCCGCCCACTTCTTGAGGGCCGCCCCGAGCCGGGTCCGCTGGCTCCGCTCCCCGCCGTCGCCGAGGACGGCGTCGAGCAGCGCCTTGCCGGCCGCCAGCCGGTACAGGTCGGCGACGCCGACGGCCCGGTCGCCGTGCGCGGCCCGCCACGCGTGCAGGAACGCCGGCCAGTCGTCGGCCGCCGCCTGGGCCTCGCGGAAGGCCGCCCGGTTGCCGAGCAGCCCGTGGACGCCGGCCACGCCCAAGATGCCGCCCACGACCTCGGCCCACGCCTCGTACATGCCCATCGCCTGGGTGCCCGCCGGCCGGCCGCGGGCGAGCCACGCCCGGACCAGCGTCAGCACGGCCCCGACGAGGCGGCCGCGGTTGCCCTTCACCCACGCGAGGAGGCGGGGGTGGCGGAACCCGGCCCGCTCGGCCGGCCGCTCGACCCCGGCGTCGAGCCGGCACAGGAGGGTGCGGCGGGCGAGCTCCCGGGACAGGGCGACGTTGTTCCCGGTCCCGACCCACACCGCCCGGTTCCGCACCCGGACCATCTTCGACAGCCCGAGCAGCCGATCCGACCACGTCTCGGTCGTCAACGCCGCCGCGAGGCTGCCGGCGTCGAGCGGGCGGTTGAGGTTGTCGAGGAACAGGACCGGGCCGCCCTCGACGAGCTCGGCCGTGATTCGCTTCCGCCACTCGGCGTCGCTCTCGGCCTCCGGGACGGGCGGGGCGTCCCGGCCGAGGGCGACCCACAGGACGGCCTTGGCCAGGAGCGTCTTGCCGGTCCCCTCCGTCGGGGCGTCGATCAGGTGCAGCGGGGTGGGGCCGTCGACCAGGGCCCGGGCGAACGGGAGGACGAGGCAGGCGACGGCGTGGGCCCGGCTCGCTTGGTCGGCGAACGGGAAGTCGCCGAGCAGGTCGTCGACGATGAGGCCGCGGGCGGCGGCGACGTCCGCGTCGGTCGGCTCGGCCGGGACCGGGGGGACGTCGAGGCCCGGGGCCGGCGCGAGCCACAGGCCGGACGGCGGGTCGTACCCGGGGGCGGCGACGAGCCGGCCGGCGGCGTCGAACGCCGGGGCCGCGACGACGCCGCGGAGGGGCGGGACGTTCGGCCACGCCGGGAGGGCGGCGACGTCCCGGACGACGTCCAGCGGCGGGGCGACGTCGAGGTCCTCCGGCCCGGCGGCGGTGGCGTGGACCTCGACCCAGCAGGCCGAGCGGGCGAGGACGCCGCGGAGGGCGTCCCGGGCGAGCGGCTCGGCCCGGGCCGGGCCGTCGTCGTCCGCGGGGCGGACGCGGGCGAGGGCCCCGCCGAACCGGAACAGGGCGGGCGGGTCGTTGACGTCCGCGAGGGCGGCGAGGGCGGCGGCCGTGACGTCGGGGAGCTGGCGGCCGTTGACGACGATCCGGCGGGGCCCCCCGTCAGGCGAGGTCCCGTCCAGGCCGGCGTCCGGCGGGGGCGGGGCGGGGGGTTCCGCGGGGTGGAAGTGGCCGGCGTCCGGCGGGCCGATGGCGGCCTTGAACGCCTGCCACGTGCGGTGGACGCAGGACGCGTGGAAGCAGTGGGCGGACATCTTCCCGTCCGGGGCCTGCATGACGCACGCGTCCGGGTCGGCGTGGGCCGGGTCGAACGGGCAGCGGGCGAGAACGTACACCGTGCGGCCGCCGGCCGCGGCACCGTCCTTGACCCGGAACCCGACGCCGCGGGCGGCCAGCCACGCGGCCACGTCCAGCCGCCCCGCCGTGCGGCCGCGGCCGCCCCGGCCGGTCCCGCGCGACCGCCCGGCGGGCCGCGCGACCGCCGCCGGGGCCGCGACCGGGGTGGCCTCCGCGGCGAGAACCTCGATCAATTCCCGCGGGACGACCTCCAGGTGGTCCGGGACGGCCAGGAGGCGGGCCCGGCGGTGCGGCCGATCGGCCGTGTGGTCCCCCTTGCGAGCCAACGTCCCCGGGACCTTCCCCAGCCGCCCGGGGTTGAACACCGCCGGGTCGACCGCGGCCGCCGGCGTGTCGAACCGGCGGGCGAGGGCGGCGAGGGCCCGGCGGACGAGGCCGCCGTCGTCGGCCGGCAGGTCGACCCGGTACAGCAGGTGGTAGCCGTTCCCGCTGTCCGCCACCACCGGCTCGGGCCACCCCCGGGCGTGCAGGTCCTCCCGGGCGGCGAGCGCCACGTCCCCGGCGGCCGCCTTCTCGGCGTCGGTGGCGGACACCTTGCCCGGCCGCCGGGGGTCGACGTCGACCAGCAGCCACCGGCGGGCGAGGACGTCCGCGTCGGTGGAGGCGTCCCCCTTGCCGGCCCGCTGCAGCCGGTCGCGGCGGCGGGCGTGGAGGGCCGGGGCGAGCGGGTTCAGGGTGGCGTACACCCCGGTCGCCCCCGCCGGGGCGTCGAGGGCGGCCTTCGCGAGGCCGGCCCCGTCTCCGGCCATGAAGAACCCGGTGTGGGCGGCCGGCGGGTAGTTGCCGTTCGGGACGTCGAGGGCCCGGACCTCGACCACCTGGTCGGGGGCGAACAGGGCCCGGCACCACCCGGCCACGAGGGCGACGGCGGCCGCCTCGTCGAGGGTGCGGGCGGGCGGGGCGAGGTCGATCGCGGGCAAGGGCAGTCGGGGGTCGGCCACGGGGGCACCTCGGGGTGATGGTCCGGGGCGGCCCGCGCCGCCGGTTCGCCACCACGCCCTCGCCCGCGGCGCCGGCACGTGATCGTCCACCTAACTACTTCGCAGTCGGCCCGCGTTCTGGCGGGAAAAGGGTCACGAATTGTGGATCTTGTGCCGCTCGAACGCGGCGCGGAGGGCGCGGACGTCGCGGGCGAGGGCGGCCCGGGGGACGCCCCGGGACCGCGCCGCGGCGGCGAGCGTCCCTTGCGAGAGGTCGGCGGCCAGGGCCCGGAGGGCGGCCGGCAGCCCGGCGAGCACGGCCGCCACGTCCAGCGCGAGGTGCAGCCGGGCGATCGGGTCGCGCGGGTCGCGCGGGTCGGCGGCGTCCGGCCCGAGCCCGTCGCGGCCGGACGCTTGCGGCCCGGCCCGGGCCTTTCGGGTGCCCCGCCGCCGCCGGGCGTCGACGACGCCCCGCGCGACGACGGCCGTGACGAACGCCTCGGCCGGGCCGACCCGGGGGTCGAACCGCCGCCCGGCCCGGACGAGCCGGAGGTACAGGTCCTGGGCCAGGTCGTCGCGGTCGGCGGGCTGGATGCGGGCCCGCGCGACCGCCCCGCGGACGCGGGCGTGGGCGAACGTGGAGGCGGACAGGGGATGGCCGGGCACGGCGGCCGGCGGGACCCGGCCGGGGGAAGTGGGAACCGACTGGAACGAACGAACCACGTCAACGCCTCCGCTTCGCGGCCAGTCTCTCTTACCAGAGGGTGAATGAATCGACGTCGAAGACTTCCGCCCCGGCCTACGCCCGGGCCTCGACCAGCGTCATGAACGGGATTCCGTTCTTGAACTCGATGCTCTCGACCACCCCGTCGCCGATCGCGTCGAGGAGGGCGAACAGCTCGACCCACTGCTGCTTGAGTCGGAACGCCGGGGCGTGGAGCTCCGGCCGCGGGCCGTTCTCGGCCGCGTGCTTGACCTGCCGGACGAGCCGGGGCGGCGGGTCGAGGACCGGCTCCCCGCCGCGGACCGGCAGGGCGTACAGGGTGCCGAAGTTGAACCGCTGGAACAGTTCCAGGAGCGCGCGGCGGGCGGGCGAGAGGCTCGCCTTGTCGACGGTCTGGGGCATGGGTCGGGTCTCCGGGTCGGGGCGAACGCCGGGGAGATGTCCCCGGCCCCGCCGGCGGCGCGGGCACGGGCCCGGTCGCGTGGGAGAAGTATGGCGGGGGCCGCTGAAATGCCGTTGGAGGTGTCGCTGAAAAGCCGCTGAAACTTCCCGCCGTGCCGCCCGCCGCCGCGTCGGGCGGGATGATGAGGGGCGGCGGGAGGGGAAGGCGATGATTAGGCCGGGGCGACGGGCTCGGCGGCCGGGGCGGCCAGCACGACCCGGTAGTGGTCGGCCTGGTCGCCGTCGATCCCGACGCCGTGCAGGCCCGCGTCCCGGAGCTTGCGGCGGAGGTTACTGACCGTCCGCTGGACGGTGTTCTTCTCGACGCGCCGGCCGTCCCACACGGACGCCATCAGGTCGGCGACCGGGACGTACCCCTTCCGCCGGTCCCACAAGAGCCGCAGGACGCGGAACTCCATCGTGTTCCCGAGGAAGCACTCCCGGCCGCCGTGGGCGGCCGCGAACCGGTCCGGGTGGACGGCGAACTCGCCGGCCGGCGGGCCGGCCGCCCCGTCCCGGCGGACCGCCGTCGCCCCGCCGGCCGGCTCGACCCGGCCGACGACGACGCCCAGCAGCGAGTTCGCCGGGAACGCCTGGCGGGCGATCCGGTCGGCGTGGGCGGCGACGGCCCCGCGGACGGCGGCCCGGACGCCCGCCGCGTGCCGGCCGTACAGGTCGAACAACCGCCCGAGCCCGGCCGCCCCGCCGGCGTACGGCAGTGCCCGGCTGACCTCCGGGTACCGGGCCGCGAACGCGGCCGCCGTCGGCAGCCCCACGAACTCCTCCGCGAACCCGGTGTACCGCTCGGCGAGCGTCAGCTCGGCCCCGGCCCGCTCCCCCGTGACCACGTCCGACCGGTACCCGGCGGCCGGGTCCTCGGCGTCCGACAGCCCGGCGGCGAGCGCCGCCAGCCGGCGGTCGACGCACTGCGTGCACCGGCCGCAGTGCGTGAACCCCCCGGTCAGCGCGCGGGTGTGGACGCAGCTGCTCGTCATCGCGCACAGGTCGGCGTGCCCGTGGGCCTTCAGCCGGGCGAGCACGTCGGCCTTCGTCAGCCACTGGTACGGGTTCTGGACGGCGAACGGCCGGTCGAACAGGGCGGAGAAGAACGCGGCGAACCGGGCGAGCGTCTGCGGGTGGGTGGTCCGGGACGCGAGCGCCCCGACCAGCTCCCCGCTGACCGGGAGGTTCAGGCCGGTGACGCCGTTCTCGTAGAACCGGACGCGGTCCCGGCCGACGAGCTGGGCGGCGATCGCGGCCACGGCCGCGAACAGGAACGACCGGGTCCGCTGCGTGTAGTCGTCGACGGCCGCCCGGCCGCGGTTGACGGCCACGGCGACGTGGAACGGCCGCAGGTCGGGCTGGGGCACCCGGGCCGTGACGGCGTCGGCGAGGGCCCGCTGCCGGGCGTACGCGTTGTTCTGGGGCCGGTGGCTGACGAGCACGACCCGGCGGTGGCCGACGAGGGCCTCGTCGACCGCCCCGCCCAGGGAGTCGAGGCCGCCGGAGAACAGGACGACCTCGTCGAACTCCTCCCCGGGGGCCAGGCGGACTTGGTCGGTGAGGTACCGGTCGGGCGGGGGCGGGGCCGGGTGCGGGGCGAAGTGGAACTCCCACGGCTCGTCGGCCAGGAACCCGAGCGCCGCCTCGAGCCCGCCCCGGACGGCCGGGCGGGTCCAGAGGTCGGGGCGGCGGACGGGGACGGCCAGCCGCATCCGCCGCCGCCACCGCCCGCCGTAGTCGAACGCCCGGGTCCCGCCCCGGGACGCGACCTGGTCGGCGACGTACACGTACGCGGCGACCTCCAGCAGGTCGGCCAGGTGGTCCGGCAGGGAGGAGCTCAGCCGGGCGGCGAGGCGGTCGACCTCGAGCCGGATCCGCCCCGGGCCCGGCATAGTGGTCAGCGCGTGGGCCGCCGCCCCGGCCGCGAGCCGCCGGGGGACCTGGCGGGCGGGCAGGCCGCCGCACACGACCAGGTGGGGGTCAGACACGCCCGGCCTCCCCCCGCACGAGCAGCTCGGCCCGCAGCTTTTTCATGCAGACGCGGGCGAACGCCCGGGCCTGGGCCTCGGTCACGCCTTGCTCGAACCTCGCCTTGGAGAACCAGTCGCGGGCGTACCGCCGGACGATCTCGGCCGCCTCCCGGCAGTGCACCTCCAGGTCGTCCGCGAACGCCCGGCGGGCGGCCCGGTCGGGGAACCGGCCGTTCCCGCCGACGTGGTGCGACAGCTCGCGGTCGAGGTGGTAGTGCAGGAACCGCTGGGCGAACCGGGCGAAGAACTCGTGGGCGAGGGCGGAGAACCCCCGCGGGGTGGACAGCTCGCGGGCGGCGGCCCGGACCTCGTCGCCGCCGGGGAACAAGGTGGCCCCGCGGTCGCCCAGACACCGGGTCAGGGCCTCGTTCGCGGCCAGCTCGGCCAGGTCGGCGAAGTCGGTGCGGGCGTGGCGGGCCGCGGCGTACCAGTCCTGGAGGGCTTGCGAGACGCCGGCCGTGAGGTCCGGCAGGGCCGGCGGGTCGGGGACGCGGATCAGCAGGTGCTCGAGGGCGGCGGCGAAGTGCGTCTGGCGGGCGGCGAGGACGATTCGGGCGAGGAGGAATACGACGCGGGCGACGCCGGGGTCGCGGCCGGCGTCGGCGAGGGCCCGGGCGGCCGCCTGGGTCGTGGCCTGGGCGACCGCGGCGGCGGCCGCCCCGCCGGCGACGTGGCCGACCACCCGCCGCCACGGCCGGGTGTCCGGAAGGGTTTTCAGCCGCGCGTGGCCCATCGCCCGTCGCCCCCGGTGCCGCGTGTCGCGGGAAGGGAAGTCCGGGAGCGATGCTAGAAGACGGGACGAGAGCCGCACGATGTCGGTAGTGATATTTTGTACAAATTCGCGCCGGCTCAGGTCGGCTCGCGCCGGCGGCTCAACTCCCGCCACATCTTCCGCTGCCGCGCCCAGTCGAGCGTCGCCGCGATCGGCTGCAGGTCCCGCAACAGGACCGGGTCGCCGCCGGCCGTCACCCGCGGCAGGTGCAGGAGCTCCTCCTGGACGTCCGGGGCGAGGTTGAGCAGGGCCATGACCTGCGTCACCCGCGGCCGGCTCACCTGCCCCAACTCCGCGAGGTCGGCGTACCGCTCGACGACGCCCGCGCGGATCAACTCCTCGCACCGGATCGCTAGCGCCATCCACCGCGAGACCTTCGGCACCCGGCCCGGCTCCCGCCCGGCGGCCGGGTCCGGGCCGGGGAGCAACTCCTTCCGGGCCCCGCGGCCCCGCCGGTCTACATGCACTTCGCACTCCACCGTCAACACGGATGCCTCGCTCATGCCCGTCGCGCCTCCCGCTCGTCCGCCAGTTCTCTCGCCAGCGTGCGGACGCCCGCCGGCCGGAACCGGACCGCCACCTTGCCCCGCCGCCCGTCGTACTCCACCCGCTCGACCAGCAGGCGGACCACCCGCCGCTGCTCCCGCGGAGCGAGGGCCTCCCACACCGGGTCGAACAGCGACAGCGCCGCCGCGGCCTCGTCCTCGGTGACGAGCTGCCGCTGCGCGGCGGCGACCTGGTCGCGGATCGCGCGGGACCGGCCCTCGACGGCGGCGACCCGCTCCTGTAGCTCGGCCAGCCGGCGGACCACGGCCTCATTCCCGTCCCCCGGCCTGAACAGGCCCGACAGGTGCCGCATCTCCCCGTGCCACGCCCGCAGGTCCGTCTCGATCGCCTGCTGCTCCCGCTCCAACTCCGCCGTTCGGGCCTCGTCTTGTTGCCGCGCCTGGGTAAGGACCGCGGCCCGGACGGCGGGGTCCCGGCCGACGGCCCGGATCTGGTTCACGAGCACCGGCTCGATGGCGTGGGCCGGGACGGACTTCGCCGGGCACGTCGCCCACCCGTTCCGGGCCGCGGCGGTGCACGTGTAGTACCGGTACCGCTTGCTCCCCTTCGTGGTGTGGGACGGGGACATGGCGGCGTCGCACGCGGCGCACCGGAGCAGGCCGCCGAGCAGGGCGTCCCCGGCCCCGGCCCGGCCGCCCCCGGCCCCCGACCGGCCGTTCCGGGCCAGGTGCGCCTGCACCCGCTGCCAGACCGCGGCGTCCACGACCGCGGCGTGCTCGCCGGCGTGGACCTCGGCCTTGTACCGGACCTTGCCGACGTACACCGGGTTGGTGAGCAGGTGGTACAGGCTGGTGCGGGTGAACGCGCTCCCGCCCCGGAACCCGCCCTTGCGGAGCTCCCACCGCTTGTTCGCCCACCCCCGCTCCCGGAGCTCCTCCACGACGGGGAGCAGGGAGCCGTGCTCGAGGTAGAGGGCGAAGATGGCCCGCACCCGGTCGGCCTCGGCGTCGTTGACCTTGAGCTTGAACCCGGCCGGGTCGACGTCGTACCCGAGGACCGGCCACCCGCCGGCCCACTTCCCCTTCCGCCGGGTGGCCGCGATCTTGTCCCGCGTCCGCTCGCTGACGATCTCCCGCTCGAACTGGGCGAAGCTGAGGAGGACGTTGAGCACCAGCCGGCCCATGCTGGAGGCCGTGTTGAACTGCTGCGTCACCGACACGAACCCGACGTTGTACTGCTCGAACGTCCGCATGAGGGCGGCGAAGTCGAGCAGGCTGCGGGACAGCCGGTCGACCTTGTACACGACCACGCAGTCCACCCGCCCGGCCTCGACGTCCCGCATCAGGCGTTGCAGCCCCGGGCGGTCGGTGTTCCCGCCGGTGAACCCGCCGTCGTCGTACCGGTCCGCGAGGCACGCCCACCCGGCGCCGGCCTGGGAGCGGACGTAGGCTTCGCCGGCCTCCCGCTGGGCGTCGAGCGAGTTGAACTCCTGCTCCAGCCCCTCCTCCGAGGACTTGCGGGTGTACACGGCGCACCGGACCACGGGCAGGGTCGCGGGCGGGGCGTCGGCCTTCTTGCGGGTCACTTCGCGCCCCCCTTCGCCGTGCCGAGGCGGAAGAACAGGTAGCCGTTGCAGTGGCTGCCGGTGACGGCCTTCGCCACCGCGGACAGGGACGGGTAGACGAGGCCGGCGTGCTCGAACCCCTGCGCGAGCACCCGGACCCGGAGCTGTTGGCCCTTGTACGCGCGGGTGATGACCGAGCCGGGGGGCGGGAGCCGGCGGTCGGCCGGGAACGGCAGCGTCGCCACATCGCCGTCGGCCGCGGCTGTGACCTTCGCCGGGGTTCCCTTCGGGGCCGGCGGGACGGTCGCGCGGAGCTCGGCGTTCTCGGCGAGTTCCGCCGCCCGCTGGCGGGCGCGCTCGGTCAGGCCGCCGTGGGCGTTGGCCTGGACCTTCCAGGCGATCCGCTTGACGAGCCACGCCTTGTTCCGGGCGTTCGTCTGGTCGCCGAACGCCGCGGCGTACCGGTCGCGGAGGTCCTTGACCGACAGCCGGGGCAGGGCCGCCAACTGCTGCGCGATCGCGGGGGTCGGGTCCATGCGTGTCTCCTCTCGCGGGGGTGGGGTCGTCTCCGGTCCGTTAACCGGTGGTGACAGTGAGCCACGTGTCCGCGCGGACAGCAACGTCAGAATCGCGGGATTCCGGGACTATCTGCGTGGCAGAAGGCGAGGTGTGGCCCGGCGTGACGGGCGGCGGGCCGAGGGCGGCCCGGTCGCGGAGCCGCAGGAGGCCGCGGGCGAGGATCGCGGCGAGCTCGTCGCGGCGGTCGTCGGGCGAGAGGGTGGCGGGGTCGAGGTCGGGTCGCACGGGGGCCTCCGGGTGGGGGACCCAGCGACCTCCACCTCGTGGCCGGCGGCTGACGGCGCGAACGCGCCTACCTAACTACTTCGCAGCGGGCGTGCGAAATGATGAAAAAAAACGGGTTTGGAATCAGATTCTGGTGGTGCGCCCGAATGCCAACGACGACCGCCCGGGCCACGGTTGCTCAACGTACCCCGAACGCCACTCCCAGTCCTCGTCGTTTGTCAAGGTACCGCGTCCGCGCGAACGCCGGAGTTCCCCGAGGGAACGCGGCGGTCCCGTGGACGGCAGCGGGAGGGGTGGAATAAACTCGACTTTCGACACCAATTTCCTTCGGGCCGCCACTAATGACCGAACAGAACTCCGTGACCGTGTGGCTGGAACACCTGCGGGTTGGCGACCCGGAGGCCGCCCGGGAGTTGTGGAACCGGTACTTCGGGCGGTTGGTGTCGCTCGCCCGCGGGCGGCTTGCCGCGCGGGTGCGGCGGGCGGCCGACGAGGAGGACGTGGCCCTGAGCGCCTTCCACAGCTTCTGCCGGGCGGCCGAGGCGGGCCGGTTCCCGCGGCTGGACGACCGGGACGACCTGTGGGCCGTCCTCGTCACCCTGACCGAGCGGAAGGCGTTCGCCCTGGCCGACCGGGAGTCAGCCCGGAAGCGCGGCGGCGGGGCGGTACGCGGGGACTCGGTGTTCGAGGCCGGCGACGGCCGGGCGGCCCCGGACCCGACCCCGGCGTTCGCCGCCGAGGTGGCCGACGAGTGCGAGCGGCTGCTCGCCCGGCTGGACGCCCGCGACCCGGAACTGCGGCGGATCGCCGGGTGGAAGCTGGAGGGGCACACCAACGAGGAGGTGGCCACGCTGGCCGGCAAGTCGCTCGCCACCGTCGAGCGGAAGCTGGCCGTCATCCGCTCCCTCTGGACCCAGGACGCCCCGCGATGAGCCCCGCGCAGCGGTTCGACGACCTGCCGCCGGACGCCCAGCTGCGGCTGGACGCGGTGTGCGACCGGTTCGAGGCCGAGTGGCGGGCCGGGCGGACGCCGGACATGGCCGAATACTTGGCCGCGGCCGACGAAGCGGACCGCCCCGTCCTGCGAGGGCTACTCACGGGGATCGACGCCGAGTATCGCCGGGCCGCCCCGGACGCCGACGCGCCGCGGGTCCGGCTGACCGTCACCGCCGGCCCGCACGCCGGGAAAGAATACGTGTTCGATGGGCACGACACGTTCCTCGTCGGCCGGTCGAACGACGCCCACTTCCGTCTCGGTTACGACGACCCGTACTTCTCCCGCCGCCACTTCATGATCGAGGTCAACCCGCCGCGGGTGCGGGTGCTCGACTTGAGCAGCCGGAACGGGACGCACGTGAACGGGGCGCGGGTTGAGGTGGCAGAGGTCACCGACGGGGACGAGATCACGGCCGGGCACACGGTGTTCCGCGTCCGCGTACCCCCACCCGACCCGGACGCCCAGGGCACACTCCGATTGCCGGCCGTCCCGCCGTCGAAGCCGGACCCATCCCAACCGAATGGCGACTACCGGCCGACGAGGGCGGCACCCGGCTACCGGTTCGGGCCGGAACTCGGCCGCGGCGGGATGGGGGTGGTGTACCGGGCGACGCGGATTGAAGACGGGGCCGATGTGGCGGTCAAAACCATCATCCCGGCCGTCACGGTAACCCGCAAGCAGGTGGACCGGTTCCTCCGGGAGGCGGACATCCTCCGGCGGCTGCGACACCCGAACATTGTGGCGTTTCACGAGGTGGGCGAGGCCGGGGGGATGATCTACCTGGCGATGGAACTGGTCGCCGGCCCGACCGCCGGGGAGTTGGTCCGGCGGTCGGGACCGCTGGGCGTGCCGACCGCCGTTCGGATCGCCTGCCAGCTCCTCGCAGCCCTCGGGCACGCCCACGCCCGGGGGTTCGTCCACCGCGACGTGAAGCCGGGGAACTTGCTGATCGGCGGGGCGAAGGGGAAGCGGGTGGTCAAGCTAGCCGACTTCGGGCTGGCGCGGGCGTACGACGCGAGCCAGCTGAGCGGGCTGACGATGCAGGGGGAGGTCGGCGGCACCCCGGCGTTCATGGCCCCGGAGCAGGTGACGCACTACCGGGAGGTGAAGCCTTCGGCCGACCAGTACTCGGCCGCCGCCACCCTGTACCACCTGCTCACCGGGGCGAACCCGCACGACCTGCCGGGGGACGTCGGGCGGCAACTGGTGCTGATCATCACCGCCCCGCCGGTCCCGGTCCGCCAACGGCGGCCCGACCTGCCGGCGGGGTTGGCCACGGCGGTGGATCGGGCCCTTTCCCGCGAACCGGAGCACCGGTTCCCGGACGTCGCCGCGTTCCGAAAGGCCCTCCGGCCGTTCGCCGGAGCGTCGTAGCGGTTCCGCGCCATCAACGGGTCGGATCGGTAGTTGTGAGGCGTACACAATCCTCGTCGGGTCGGAGCCGGCGTCGGCCTCTCGTCGCGAAATGCGGCGGCGAAAAAATAGATCGCACCTCGCGGGATCGACAGGGGCGGGGTACGGATCGTCGTCCGTACCCCTGGGTCGGCTGGTCTTGATCCTCCCTCGGTCGCCCGCGGCGGTCAGCTGATGGTGAACTTCGTGTCGGGCGACCATTTGGTTTCGCCGACGTTCTTGGTCGCCTTCTCAGAACCTTCCGTGATCCGCTCGCGGTAGCGGGTGGAGTACCGGCCGGCCTCCAGATCTCGCAGGGTCAGCTCATTCCGCTTGGTGGTCTCCTTGACCTTTTTCGACTGGGACTGGCTCGCCCGGCCGACGTCGGACATGTCGCCGCTATCGAACGAGAAGCCGGCCGGGGTGATCCGCTCTTCCATCGTGTTCAGGGTCAGCGAAACCTTGTTGGTTTGCTTCCGCGGGGCCGGTTGGGCGTCGCTGCCGAAGAAGGCGGTTAGGGTGCGGGTGATGAAGTTCGCCATGATCGGGTCTCCTGTTCCGGGTTTTCGGCCGCCCGAATTGGGCGGCTACACCCCTCGGATGGGAAACCCCGCCGGGAACCCCTCACGGAATCCCGAAAAAATTCCGACCAACCCGGTTGCCCTCTTCGTTCCGCTCGTAGAAGGACTGCACGCCGTCCGCCGGCCACGCCTTCAGCGACTCGACCAGGTACTGGCCGGCAGCCGTCATGTTGTTGTCGAACAGCAGCTCGACCTCGTGGGATTCGGCCGGCCGCGCGAGCTTGACCGAGTTGGCATACCGCAGCTCGTTCCGGGACGTGGGAACGTACCACCTGATCAATACGCCGTTCAGGTAGCACTCTACCCACCCGCCCTTGACGACGACCGTGACGACGTCGGACGCGTCGGGCGTGCGGCGGACGTGGGGGATGCTGTTGATGAACCGGAGCGGCCGGTTCCCGTCGTGCCGGAGGACGGCGCGCTCGTACTCGTCGAACGTCGCCAGCGTCCGGACGTTGGTGTTCTTGGGCGGGCCCGACACGCGAACGGCGGACGACGACAGGTCGGGGGCGACGCACCGCACGCCGAGGAACTGGAGGTAGGTCGCGAAGACCGGGTTGGCCGCGGTCGGCCGGCCGACGACTTGAAGGACGAATTCCTTCGGGACCTTGCCGAGCGGGTTGGTTGTCGTGAGCGTCAGCGCGGGTACGGACACCTTGAGCCCCGTGCGGTCCCCCTCCGCCGTCGCCCCGCCGTCCATCTTCTTCCCGACCTTGGCCGCGTCCGCCGCCTTGCGGAAGTCGAGGTCGAGGACCGGCTTCACCTTGCTCGTGTCCGGGGGGCCGTAGATCGCCCGGATGCGTTCGAGGTTCGGCTCCTTCTCGCTCCCGCCGCTGGTCGGGATGGCCTTCAGGTACACGTCGGCGGCGTGGCGGCGGACGACGTACTGCTCGCGACCCGCAAGGGTGTCGGCGAGCTTCCACCACGCGTCCCCGGCGGTGCGGAGCGGCCCGACCTGGATGCCCGCCGCCTGCTCGGCCCGGGCCGCCGCCTTCCACCCGTCGGCGTCGGCGAGTTCCAGGTAGGCGAGGGCCTCGTCCCACTTGAACTCGGTCAGGGCCAGGTGCTTCCCGCGGGAAAGGTTGGCGACCGGGTCTTTCGGATCGGCCTTGAGCGCCGCCAGGACGGCCGCCTGCGTGTCGCCGGCCGGGACGGCCTTCGGGGCGGGAGGCGGCGTGGCCGTCGGCAACGGCCAGACGGTGAGGGATTCGAGTTCCACGGCCGGAAGGGAAACCCCCTCTTCCCTCCACAACCAAAAGCCGATGTTCCCAGGGCCGATCGCGTTCGGCAACTCCAGGGGGGGGCCTGCCAACAGATAGTTCACGTAGACTTCGCACCGCCGGCCGCGAACGGCCACCGTCACCTCGTTGACTTCCCCCGGAGGTTTGAACGGGCCGTTTTTGAAGTGGCCTTGGTGGAACGACCCGATTTGCTGCCCCATCGCCGATTGCTGGACAAACATACCGTTGCCCTTGAACTTGAACGAAGTTCTTGTCTTCGGATCGTCGACCGCGTTGAAATGCCAGAACAATTGCCCTTCGAACGGCGCGACCAGGCGCACCACGAGGGTCGCAACGAACTGATCCGGGATGCGACCAAAATCCCGCGTGTCGTCGTACCCCGATGCCCTGCCGTTGTGTCGAATGACGAACTTTCCGCCTTCCAGCTTGATCGGCTTGCCGTCGATCGTGGTCTTCGGGTCGCGGAAATCGTGGGCGAATAGCGGCTTCACCCCCGTCAGGTCCGGCAACTTGGGGGTTTCACCGACGGGGAGCGTGGCGGGGTGCAGCGTCACCTCCGCGAACTCCGCCGTCGTGGTGTCGGCCGCCCGGTGTTTGTAGACGGACAGGCCGAATTTCCGCCCGGCCGGCTTGGCCGGCAACCGGACGCCCTCCAGCACGCGGCCGCCGTTGACGAACACGTCCAGCCGGTCGCCCCGGACGACCGCGACCATCTCGTCCAGCCCGTCCGCCGGCCGCGGGCCCGGCTTGCCGGTCCACGCGCGCCGGACGCCGCCGCCCTTCCCGTCGTTCAGGAAGCAGTTGCCGCCGTCGGCCAGCACGTTCAGGTGGTACCCGTCGGGGCCGTCCCCGAGGATGAGCTTCCACTCGTCGAACGGGCCGCCGGTGACCCGGCCGCGGGCCTTCAGCGTGAACTCGTCCGGCAGGGTGACGGCGGGGTCGATGACCAGCGGGACGTACCCGCCGGCGGCCGTGCGGCGGACGGTCAGCCGATCGGCGGCGAACGTCGCCGACATGCCGTCGAACGTGCGGCCGTGCAGCTTGGACAGGTCGAGGGCGGCGAGCGGCTTCGGCCCGGTCACCACGGGAAGGCCGGGCGGCGACGATTTGACCTCCCGCATCCGCAGGGCGTGGATCGCGAACTGATTGGTGGCGTTGGCCATGACCTCGACGCTACCGTCGCCGAACGGCGTGCCGAACCGATCGCCGGCATCGATTTTCTTGACGCCGTCGAAGAACACCTGGATGCGGTCCCCGAACGTGACCACGTTGACGCGGACGTTGGCATCTGCCGGGGGGGCTTCCGCGGACCCGAGGTCGTCGATCTGGTCGACCCGCGGGGCGAAGCGGGTCCGGAACTTCTGCAACTTGGCGAGACCGCTGCCTTCACTGTTGAAGAGCAGACGATACCCGGTCCGTGACCACTCGTCACGCTCCTTGCTGCGCCACTTCAGCAACCCGCCGGCGAGCCCGCGGGCGGTTAGCTCGATCTCCTGCCCTTGGGTGCTCAACGGCAACTGCTCGTCGCGGAAGATGAGGCTGCTGTCTCGCCCTTGCGGTCCCCGCCACGACCCGTCCGTCACCTTCCAACGGATGCTTTCGTGATCACCGTCAAAGCGGCCGGAGGTCTGGAAGTCGTACTTTTTGAGGCGGACGTGCCCCTCCGTGAACACATCCTGCCACGCCGGGGCCGTCGTCGATTCGGTTGGCGGCGTCAGTTCCTTCACCTCGATCGACGCAATCTCGAGAACGGTGTTCTGGAAAACCTGGAAGCCGATCCGCCCGCGGGCGTGCAGCCGGTCCGGGTCGGTGTAGTCGGCAGTAGGCGTGCCATTCACCAACACCCGGACCCGATTGCCCTCCGCGATAACGTCCAAGTTCAACCACCCAGTCGCCGTGGCTTCACCCGACGGGGCGGTGGCGACTTGCTCGCTCGACCTACGGTACAGGTTGCCGGTGCGGTTCGGGTTGGCGGCCGGGGCGTTCCGCAACCGCACGAAGTACCCGTGTCGGTCGTCCTCGCGGGGCAGCCCGGTTCGCACCAACAGCCCGCTGTTCCCGCCGTCGTTCACCCGCACCTTGGCCCGAACGTGGACGTCGCCGAAGTCGTCCCGCTCCGTGACCATTTTGCCCGGCCCGTCGTTGCCCTTTCCGACCAGCACGCCGGTCTCGACGGCCCAATTCACCGTGAGACTGGCCCTGGCCCGCCGCCACCCGGTCAGGTCCTTGCCGTTGAACAGCGGCACGAACCCGTCGGACGGCGGCGGCCCGGCCGCGACCGGCGGCGCGACCACCGGTCGCGCGTCGTCGGTCTTGGCGACCGGCTCGTTCCGTTCGGGCGTTGCCTCGCTTTGCTTCGGGCGATCGGTCAACAACAGAGCGACGGTGACGACCAGCGCCAGGGCCGCGGCCACCCCGCCGGCGACCAGCGGCCACCGGCGGCGGGCGGCGGGCGGGGCCGCCGGCGGCAGTGCTAGAACCTCGGCCGACCGGCTCGCCCTGACGGTAGGGTCGGTCGCCCGCAGGTACTCGTCCAACGCTTCCGCGAACGCCGTCATCGACGGCACCCGGTCGCCGACCTCCTTCGCCATCGCCCGCCGGCAGATCGCGGCCAGCCGCGGGTCGGCGTCCGGGCGGAACTCGGCCACCGGCGGCACCGGGGCGGTCAGGATTTGCCCCATCACCATGCCGACCGCCCCGCGGTACGGGACGCGGCCGGTGAGCAACTCGAACAGCACCACGCCCAGGGCGTACACGTCCGCGGCCGGGCCGATCTTGTCCACCTCCCCGCGGACCTGCTCCGGGGCCATGTAGCTCGGCGTGCCGAGGACCGCCCCGGCGTGCGTCAGCTTCGCCTCCTGCGCGTCGGCCTCGGGGTCGGCCACCCGCTTGGCCAGCCCGAAGTCCATCACCACCGGCTCGCCGGCCGGCGTCACCATCACGTTGCCGGGCTTCAGGTCGCGGTGGACGATCCCCTTGTCGTGCGCCGCCTGCAGCGCGCGGGCGACGGTCCGGGCGAGGTCGGCCGCCCGCCGCTCCGGCATCGGCCGGTCCGGGTCGATCTCGGCGTCCAGCGGCTTCCCGTCGATGAACGCCATCGTGATGAACGGCCGCCCGTTCTGCCGGCCCACGTCGAACACGGTGCAGACGTTCGGGTGGGCCAGCCCGGCGGCGGCTTGCGCCTCCCGCAGGAACCGCTCGACCCGCTGCGGCGACTCGCCGGCCGCGAACGTCGGGAGCTTCAACGCCACGTGCCGGCGGAGGGCGGTGTCGTCGGCCAGGTAGACGGCCCCCATGCCGCCGCGGCCGAGCCGCCGCAGGACGCGGTACCGGCCGAACTCCGCCGGGAGTTTGGGGAACGGGTCATCAGCCTTGACGACCGGCCGGGTGTCCGCCGGCCCGCCGTCCAGCGTTGGCCTTGCTGAGAACTGCCGGCCGCATACCCGGCACCGGACAGACCGGCCGACGAACTCGTCCGGGGCGAGTGACACCTTGCCGCAGGCGGGGTTCGGGCACTGGATGGGGACCGGCATCGTATAGAGCCTCTTCACCGACCGGTCCGCGCGGCGGGGCCGTCGGAGGACGGAAACCTAGCGCGGGGGACTCCTGCCCCGAAGGGCATGATTCGTCTAGGACACGTGACGGTACGAACTTACCAATACGCACCATCACACGCGAGTTAGGGGATAGATCTCACCCTTTGAAGTATAGTTCAGCCGCGGGGCTGCATCTCACGCGAGGGGTTGAAATAATTCGCGGTCTCAGCCACCGGCGAGGCCGTCGAACGCCGCAGCGTCCGGTCCCTCGCCCGGCTTGACCCCTTCCGCGAAAACTCGATGGCAGCGTCTCTTTTCTGTCCCAGAACCTCGAACCCAGTTCCAGAGTTTGTTCAGGGCGATCTGAGTTAGCAAGTTCCAGAGGTTCTGCTAGTCGCCTAGGGCGAACGGTTGTCCTACATGCGGACGGAAGAACGATATAAGAGCTGAGTTCGACACGGACTCGGGTCGGCCTTCGTCCAATTCCGGCCCAACTACCGGTGTGGTTGCGGCCGCCTTGGCCGGGACAAAAACCAACGGGGCCGACCGCCGGTGGTCGGACCGCGCCTTGCTTAAAGAAGGTTGGAGATTCGAGGTCAAGGGCGGCTGCTCAGGGCTCTCCCGGAGACCGCATTTAGGGCCTGGGGCCCGGCCTGAAGCGGGATGTGCTGTTAACCCGCCGGTCGGGGGCTGCAGAGAGTTCGAGAGTTTTTCTCTGTTCGTCTCGGGGTGCGAGACGAACCCGGCCGTTTCGCCTCGGACCCCGGGTCGAACAGCCCGAACTGGAGAGTCGGCGAGAGTCTCGCGAAACGCGAGAAGTGCTTTGAAATCAGGCCGGAAATGCGGACGGCCGAGAGCACCCGCTCTCGGCCGTCTGTGTTAACCCGCGGGTGCGACGTTCCGCAGCCCGGCTGACGAACTCCTCCGGTAGGATTCGAACCTACGACCCGCCGGTTAACAGCCGGCTGCTCTACCGCTGAGCTACAGAGGAATGTCTCTCGACACCGGATTTATAGGCGACAACTGGCCCAGCAGCAAGGGGAGTCATTCAATACCACCCCACCACCCACCGGAGCCTCACGATGCGGTTAGCGACCATCCTCTCCCCACACGGCCCGCGGGCCGCCGTCGTTGCCGGCGATCACTTCGTCGACGTCCACGCCACCGATCCGGGGCTGCCGAGCTGCGCCAAGAACATCCTTGCGGCGTCGCCGGCCGTCCGGCAGGCCGTCGCCGCCACGGCGGCCGCCCCGAGCGCCGTCAGGTACGAGGCCAACGCCGTGAAGCTGCTCGCGCCGGTCCCGAAGCCGGGCAAGATCGTCTGCGTCGGGCTGAACTACCGCGACCACGCCATCGAGGGCGGCAAGGCGATCCCGACGGAGCCGGTCATCTTCGCGAAGTACCCGAACACCATCGTCGCGCACGGCGACCCGATCAAGCTGCCGAAAGTCGCCGATAAGGTGGACTTCGAGGCGGAGCTTGTGATCGTGATCGGCAAGACGGCGACGAACGTACCGAACGACCCGTCGGCGTTCCAGTACGTCGGCGGGTACACGTGCGGGCACGACGTGTCCGCCCGCGACTGGCAGTTCCGCGGCGAGGAGAAGCAGTGGACCATCGGCAAGACGTTCGACACGTTCGCCCCGACCGGGCCGTGGATCGTGACCAGTGACGAGAAGTTCGACCCGCACAACGCGAAGATTCAACTGCGGCTGAACGGCCAGACGATGCAGAACTCCAGCACGAAGGAATTCATCTTCCAGGTCCCGGCGATGCTCGCGTTCATCACGCAGGTCATCACGCTGGAGCCGGGCGACCTGATCTTCACCGGCACGCCGCCGGGCGTCGGCATCGCCCGCAAGCCGCCGGTGCTGCTGAAGGCCGGGGACGTGTGCGAGGTCGAGATCGACGGCATCGGGGTGCTGAAGAACCCGGTCGTGGCGGCCGCTTAAGTACGTAGGGTGGTGGGGGGGGGGGGGGGGCCCCCCCCCGGGGGGGCCGGCCCCCCCCCCCCCCCCCAAAAAGGCGCGGGGCGCCACAACCCACCACGGCCAAACA
>NZ_JCABYM010000052.1:0-3600 GCF_059499385.1 Limnoglobus sp.
CCCCCGCCACCGCCGCGTGCCCCATCTAGCCCCCGGCTTCCCGGCGGGGTTTGGCGACCCCCAAAACCCCGCCGGAAAGCCGGCGGCTATATAAACTCCCGTCATCGGCACCAACCACATCCCCGCGGACCCCTGATGACCTGGAACCCGACCCTGTACCTGACGTTCGACCGCGAGCGGACGCAGCCGGCCATCGACCTCGCGGCGCGGATTGAAGTGACGAACCCGCGGACGGTCATCGACCTCGGGTGCGGCCCCGGCAACAGCACGGCCGTGCTGAAGGCGCGGTGGCCGGCCGCGACGGTCACCGGGTTCGACAGCGACCCCGCGATGCTGGACGCGGCGGCGAAGGCCGACCCCGGCGGCCGCTGGGTCCGCGGCGACGCCGCGACGTGGCAACCGGCCGAGCGGTACGATGTGGTCTTCTCGAACGCGATGCTCCAGTGGCTGCCGGACCACGCGGCGGCCGCCCGCCGGTTCTTCGCGGCCGTCTCGCCGGGCGGGGCGCTCGCCGTGCAAGTGCCGACGCACTCGCGCTCGCCGCTACACAAGGCAATCCTGGACCTCGCGGCCGGCCCGACGTGGCGAGAGTGGCTGGGCGGCGTCCACGGCTCGATCCACGGCCACGACCCGGCGTACTACTACGACGCGATCAGCGAGGTCGCGGCCCGGATCGAGCTGTGGGAAACGGACTACTGCCACGTCCTGCCCGGCCCGGACGCGATCGTGACGTGGATTCGAGGAACCGGGTTGCGGCCGTTCCTCCAGGCGCTGCCGGACGACATGGCCCGCGGCCGGTTCGAGGCGGACTTGTTGGAGCGGGTGACGGCGTCGTATCCGCGGCGGCCGGACGGCAAGGTGCTGTTCCCGTTCCGACGGCTGTTCTTCGTGGCTTACCGGGGCGAGGGAGCATGACGACCCTGTACGTCGGCACGAGCGGGTACTCCTACCCCGCGTGGAAAGGCTCGTTCTACCCGGAGAAGCTGCCGGCCAAGCAGTTCCTGCGGTTCTACGGCGAGCAGTTCCGCGCCGTGGAGAGCAACAGCACGTTCCGCGGGATGCCGAAGCCGGCCGTACTGGAAACGTGGGCCGCGACCGTGCCGGCCGACTTCCGGTTCGCGCTCAAGGCCCCGCAACGGATCACCCACTTCCAACGGCTGAACAACTCGGCCGACGCGGTGACGGAGCTGTTTACCATTGCGGGCGTGCTGAAGGAGCGGCTGGGGCCGGTGCTGTTCCAACTGCCGCCGAACTTCGCGAAGGACGCTGATCGACTGCGGAACTTCCTCGCGCTGTTGCCGAAGGACCGCCGCGTCGCGTTCGAGTTCCGCCACCCGTCGTGGTTCGACGCGGAGACGTTCGCCCTGCTCCGCCGCCACGGGGCGGCGTTCTGCATCGCGGAGGCGGAGGACGATTTAGAAGTACCGTTCGAGGCGACGGCCGACTGGGGCTACGTGCGGCTGCGGATGCCGGACTACACGCCGGCGGCGCTGAAGGGGTGGGTGAAGCGGGTGACCTCGCAGAAGTGGCAGGATGCGTTCGTGTTCTTCAAGCACGAGGACGAGGGGAAGGGGCCGAAGCTGGCGAAGCGGTTCCTGGACGCGGCCGCGAAGGGGTAACGCTCATGCTCGGCGACATCACCAGCCCGCGGCTGCTGTGGATCAAGTTCGGGCTGTTCGTGGTCCTCGGCGTGTTCGCGGTCGTGCTGGCGCTGGTTTTGTTCCCCGATTTCAAGCTCGCGGCGCTGATGGCCATTGCGATCTGGGCGTTCTGCCGGGCGTACTACTTCGCGTTCTACGTGGTGGAGAAGTACGCCGACCCGTCGTTCAAGTTCGCCGGGCTGGGGTCGTTCGTGCGGTATGCGCTGCGGCGGAGGAGGTGAGGCCCAGACTTCCGAAGTCCGGCTTCGACTTCGGAAGTCGAACGCCGCAACCGCCCACGCGGGATCGGCAACCGCCCCTCCGCCCTATCGACTTCCGAAGTCGAAGCCGGACTTCGGAAGTCGGGTTGCTAAACATTCCCCGCCTGCAACCGCCACTTCAGCAGGCTGAACCGCAGGGCCGTCTCCGCCTTCGTCACCGCCAGCCAGAGCGCCTTGCGGCTGCCGACCAGCACCACCAGCTTCCGGCCGCGGGTGATGCCGGTGTACAGCAGGTTCCGCTGCAACATCACGAAGTGCTGCGTGTGAACCGGGATCACCACCGCCGGGTACTCGCTCCCCTGCGACTTGTGAATGCTGATCGCGTAGGCCAGCGACAACTCGTCCAGCTCGCTGAACTCGTACTCGACTTCCCGGCTGTCGAAATCGACCCTCAGCACCTGGTCGATCTCGTCCAGCCCGACGACGCGGCCGATGTCGCCGTTGAAGACCTCCCGCTGGTAGTTGTTCCGCGTCTGGATCACCTTGTCGCCGACGCGGTAACTCGTGCCGAACCGCTGCACGTCCTTCTTCGACTCCGAATTCAGCGCCTCCTGCAGCAGCCGGTTGAGGTTCTGCACGCCGAGTTCGGACTTGTTCATCGGCGAGAGGACTTGCACGTCGCGGAACGGGTCGAGGCCGAACGCGGCCGGGATGCGCGTTTTTACCATCGTCAGGACGCGGTCGATGATAGTTTGTGGGTCGTCCGCCTCCACGAAGAAGAAGTCGCCGCCGTTGGGCGGGGCGGAGGCCGGCAGCTCGCCGTGGTTGACGGCGTGCGCCGCCCGCACGATGAAGCTCGACCCGGCCTGGCGGTGGATCTCGGTGAGTCGGGCGACGGCGACGACGCCGGAGTCGATGAGGTCCGCCAGGACGCCGCCGGCCCCGACGCTGGGGAGCTGGTCGCGGTCGCCGACGAACACGACGCACGCCCACGGCGGGACGGCCGCGAGCAGCCGGTTCATCAGGATCACGTCCACCATCGACACCTCGTCGATGACGAGCAGGTCCACGTCCAGCGGGTTCTCGCGGCCGCGGCGGAAGCCGCCCGCGCCGGGGTCGTACTCGAGCAGCCGGTGGATCGTCTTCGCCTCGCGGCCGGTCGATTCGCTGAGCCGCTTGGCGGCCCGGCCGGTCGGGGCGGCGAGCAGCACCCGCTGCCGCTTCGCGGCGAAGATTTCGAGGATCGCCCGCACGATCGTCGTCTTCCCCGTGCCGGGGCCGCCGGTGACGACGAGCAGCTTCCGCGTGACGGCGGCGCGGATCGCGTTCCGTTGCGACTCGGCGAGCGTGATGCTCATGGTCGATTCGACCCACGCGAGGGCCTTGTCCGCGTCCGTGTCCGGCAGCGGGTGGTGGCCGTCGCGGAGGGCGTTGATTTGCCGGGCGACGCCGGTTTCCGCGAGGAACAGCGGCTTGAGGTAGAGGAGCGAGTCGGACGCGAGTTGTTCGACCCCGATAGCCACCCGAAGGGTGGGTCTGTCTTGTTCCCTCCCCCCTTGGGGGGGAGGGCTAGGGAGGGGGGTAGCCTCCCTGCCTCGGACGCGATCCTCACCGGGGCTGGGCAGCTCGGGGGGGGGGGGGGGGGGGGGGGGGGGGCGGCGGGGGGGGGCGGGGGGCGCGGGGGGGGGCGCGGGGGGGCGCGGGGGGGGGGGGGGGGGGGGGGGGGCGGGCGGTGGCAG
>NZ_JCABYM010000053.1:0-3542 GCF_059499385.1 Limnoglobus sp.
GGCGGCGCGCCCCCGCCCCCCCCCCGCGCGGCCCCCCCCCCCCCCCCCCCGGGGGCCGGGGGGGGGGGGGGCGGGGGGGGGGGGGGCGGGGGCGGGGCCCCCCCCCCCCCCACCTGTCCAGTCGCGGTGAGCATCGCGTTAGCCGTTGGACGCGCCCACCCCCCTCCCCGGCCCTCCCCCCCAAGGGGGGAGGGGGAAAGAGGGGCCGCCTGCGGAGTTGGCTCGCCGAGTCCGAGCTTGCGCATCTCGTCGCCGAACCGCCGCGAGAACTGGTCCGCCCCGGCCCGCGTCAGGTGGAACCCGTCCGCGACGAGCGGGTCGTCCACCCACCGCCGCGCGTCGATCACCGGCACGCCGTACTCAGCTCGCAACTCTTTCAGGAAGCGTTCGCCCTTCGCCAAAGCGTCCGGCGGATACCACGCTCGGAACTCGCTCGACTCCGGCAGCCACGCCAGCGCCACGGGGATGCCCCGCTCGCGGCAGAGTGCCAGCACCTCGCGGACGGCCCGCGCCGCCTTCTCGTGGACGGCGTACCCGTCGAACACCTGGTCGAAGTATTGCTTCGCCATGCGGTGCCGCTCGGCCCGCTCCGCGGCCGTCGGTTCCGCCTCGAAGCTGTTCATCCAGCCCCACGGGTCGAGCCGCTGCCACGGCCCGTCGAGCCGCCGGTCGGGCGTCACCCAGTTCGGGATCGTCTGGCTCAGTACTCGCAGGCGGTGCTCGAACCACGGGTTCTGCCGCACCTGCCGCATCGTCGCCAGCGTGTGCTCGTGCAGGTCGAAGTAGTCGCGGACGAAGGCCGCGTCGTGCGTCAGCAGCCGGTGCTTGTCGATCCGCGCCTCCTCGGCGAACTGGCCGTCCTCGCGGAGGAACGGCGGCCAGTATTCCAGCACGACGGCGGCCGGGGTCACGCCGTCGTACAGCAGTCGGCGGAGGGCCATCAGTTGCATCATCGGGCCGCTGCCGAGCAGGGCGAAGTTGTACGCGAGCGGCCCGGTCTCGGCATTCGCGGCCGTCGGTTTCAGCGCGAACGCCGCGCGGGAACTTCCGAGCGCGACGACGAACGGCCGGCCGGGGTTCTCGGCCTGTCGCGCCTGCAGCCGGGACAGGCGGCGGCCGTACTCGGGGTCGCGGACGGTCGGGAACAGCCGGTCCATGCCGACGGAGAAGCCGACGTTCAAAACCACGACCGCGGCGACGAACGCGAGGACGGCCCGCCGGGACGCGGGGAATCGAGGGCGTGCGGTCATCGGGGGGTTCCTTCGTAAGCCGTCGCGAGGTGGTCCGTGAGCGCCGCCGCCCCCGCGGGTAGCAGGTGGTGGCCGTCCGCGAACAGGTCGTCCGGCAGCACGGCGCGGGAGCGGAGCACCGGCACGTCGAGCGAGTCCAGGTACACGTCGAACGCGCGGGTCGCGGCCGGGCGGTACGCGGCCCGCAGGGCGGCCGACTCCGGCGACACGAACGCGACGAACCGGACGCCGTGCCTTTGACAAACTTCGATCGCGTCCCGGACGGCGAGGGGGGCGGACGGGATCAGCCCCTCGGCGGCGAGCGCGTCGGCGTACTGCTTCAGCGCGCGGCCGAACGCGACCGGCCGCTCGTGCGGCGGCAGGTCGATGCCGTCCACGTACCCGAACGGGTCGTTGTTCGCGCCGACGGTCAGCCCGTGCGGGCAAGGCAGCCACCGCTCGGCGTACCGGTTCAGGGCCGGGAACCGGTACAGGTGCGTGGCCGTCAGCCAGCCCCGCCACCCCTGTTGCGGGACCGGGCCGGTGTCGTGGCCGAACCGCTTCAACACGTCCGGCTCGCCGGGCCGGAGGCGGAAGCTGCCGAGCCAGTCGGCCTCGTTCCGCCCGCAGAACAGGGCCGGGTGCAGCTCCCACAGCACCGCGTCCGGCCGCACGCCCGCTTCGAGCAGCCGCCGGAGGTACAAGGCGTTCGTCAGCGGGCCGCCGCCGGACGTGGCGAAGTTGAACGCGACGGCCTCCTCGGACAGCCGCCCCGCGAACCGTCGGGCATCGACGCCGAGGTGCGACCGCGAGCTGCCGAGGACGAGGATTCGCGTCGGCGTGGTCGGCGACTTCTCCGCGAAGAAGACCGGGTGGCGTTCGAGCAACTCGAACTTCTCGACGAACACCGGGTCGGTCAGCGGCAGCCACCGCGCCTGCACGGCGACGTTGAACAGCACCTGCCCGGCGAGGTACGCGGCGACGCCGACGAGGATGGCGAACGGGGCGGTGCGGCGGCGCATGGCTATCGCTCCCTCGCCCACGGGACGACGACCTCGCGGGTCAGCCGGTCGGAGAACGCCTCCGCGCCGCTTCGCAGTTGGTGGTGGCCGTCGGTGAACGCATCGTCCGGCAGCCACCCGCGGGCGTCGATCAACTCGCACCCGGATACGGTGGCGACGGCATTCGCGAAGGCGAGCACGCGGTCCGACCCCGGCGGGTACAGGTCGCGGAACGACTTCCCTTCCGGCAGCAGCACGAGTTTCACTGCGACGCCGGTCGCGGCGCACTCCGTCAAAACTTGTCTGAGCGCGGCTGTGGCCGGTTCGCCGGGATGCCAGTCACGCAGAAGTGGCTGGTACTCGTCGCGGGCCTGTCGGGTCGCCTGCTCGCGTTCCTCGGCCGTCAGCGTCTCGCGGAGCGGCGTGCCCCACCCGCAGGCGTCCGTCGTGCGGCTCCAGTCGTACCGCATCCGCCACGGGACCCAGCTTTGCGCGACCCGGCCGAGGAGTTGGAACCGCAGCCCGTGCCACGGAATGAAGGTAGATTCCCGCCACCGGCTTTGCATGGCGGCCGGGTCGAAGCCGTAGGGTTCGACGGCGGAGAGTTCGCGGTACGTCAGCCGGTCGCCGTACAGCCAGAAGCTCTCGTAGGACCGCTCGCCGAGGTCCGCGAACATGGCCGCGTGAATTTCGAGTAACAGCAGGTCCGGCGACGCGCCGTCGCGGGCGAGGCGGCGGGCGTACAGCAGCTGCGTGACCGGCCCGGACGCCGGGATGCCGAAGTTGAATGCGACGACCGGCCGGCCGGCCTCGCGGGCGCGGTCCTCGACGCGGTGGCCGTGGAACGCGAACCCGGTCCGCGAGCTGCCGAGCATGACGACCGCCGGGCCGCGATCGGGCGGGTTGAGTTTTGCTTGCAGTTTGACGAGCTTGTCGCCGTAGAACGGGTCGCGGACGCGGGGGTAGCGCTCGGCCGCGAGGCCGAGGGCGGCCGTGAGCGCGAGGAAGGTGAGCAACCCCGCGGCGACGGCCGACCGCGCGGCGCGGCGGCGGGCGGGCCGGGTGATCGCCGGGCGCGAGGGGAACAGGCGTGGAACGAGTTTGAGAATCAACGGCTTGTTCCCTGCCGATGCCCTTCTTGTTCCCTCCCCCCTTGGGGGGGAGGGTCAGGGAGGGGGGTGAGCTTCACACCTCGGACGCGATCCTCACCGTGAGGGAAAGGCTGGGGGGGGGGCGGGGCCCCCCCCCCCCCCCCCCCCCCCCCCCCCCCCCCCCCCCCCGCCGGGCGGGGCCCCCCCCCCCCCCCCCCCCC
>NZ_JCABYM010000054.1:0-69985 GCF_059499385.1 Limnoglobus sp.
GGGGGGGGGGGGTGGGTCGCGGGTGTGGGGGGGGGGGGGGCGCGGGCGCGGGGGGGGGGGGGGGGCGCGCCCGCCCCCCCCCCAAGCGAGTCCCTCCCAGTAAGGATCGCGTCCGAGGGAGGGAAGCTAACCCCCTCCCTAACCCTCCCCCCCAAGGGGGGGAGGGAACAAGAAAAGACGGTGGGCCTCAAGGCCCCGTCGGACGAAGGCGTGGCGTGAGTCAGACCCGAGGACAGCAAACCGTGAACGCGACCCCGCAATTGAAGCTCCGCGTCCTGTTTGTGGACGACGAGCCGCACCTCCGCGAGTTCATGAAGACGGAGCTGCCGAGGCTCGGCCACGACGTGACCGTCTGTTCGGACACCCGCAGTGCCGTCGAGACGATGCAGCGGGCCACGTTCGACGCCGCCATCCTCGACCTGAAGATGGAGCACGACACGTCCGGTCTGCAAGTGCTCGCGCACCTGAAGCAGGTGTCGCCGGACACGGAAGCGGTCATCATGACCGGGTACGCCAGCCAGGACACGACGGTGACGGCCCTGCGGCTCGGCGCGTTCGACTACCTCACGAAGCCGTGCAAGCTGGCGGACATCGAAGGCCTGCTGATGCGGATCGTCGAGAAGAAGAAGCTGAGCAACCAGGCGGCCGCCCTGCACACGCGGGTCGTCGCGGCCGAGGGGCCGGGGATGCTCGTCGGGGCCAGCCCGGCCATGATCCCGGTCCAGCAGTTCGTCAACACCGTCGCCCCGACGGACGCGACCGTCCTCATCACCGGCGAGACGGGCACGGGCAAGGAAGTGGTGGCCCGCTCGATCTTCATGCGGTCGCACCGGGCGGCGATGCCGTTCGTGCCGGTGAACTGCGGGGCCGTCGCGCAGACGCTCGCCGAGAGCGAGCTGTTCGGTCACCGCAAGGGGTCGTTCACCGGCGCGGACAAGGACCGCAAGGGGATGTTCGAGGTCGCCAACGGCGGCACGCTGTTCCTGGACGAGTTGGGCGAACTCGACAAGAACATTCAGGTGAAAATGCTGCGGTTCCTGGAGTCCGGCGAAATCCGGCGGCTCGGGGACACCGACCCGCTGACGACGGACGTGCGGGTCGTCTGCGCGACGAACCGGGACCTGAAGAAGGAGATCGCCGAGGGGCGGTTCCGCGAGGACTTGCTGTTCCGGCTGAACACGTTCCACATCCACCTGCCCCCGCTGCGGGAGCGGCCGGAGGACATCGCGGAGTTGGCGAAGCACCTGCTCGCCCGGCACGCGAAGCGGCCGGCCGAGGCCGTGGCCGGGCTGCTGACGGCCGAGGCGCTCGGGGTGATGGCGCACTACTTCTGGCCGGGGAACGTGCGGGAGTTGTCGAACGCGATGGAGTACGCGTGGATCGTCAGCGGCGGTCGGCCGATCTCGTCGGCGCACCTGCCGCACGACGTTCGCACAGGCCGCCAGGCCCCGCCCGCGCCCGTGACGTTGCAGTTCCCGACGCCGACGTTCGCCCCGCCGCCGCAACCGGCGGCCGCCGCGCCGCTCCCGCCGCAGCCGCGGGGCAAGACGCTGGAGGACGTGGAGATGGAGTACATCCTCCAGGTGTACGCGAAGAACAACCAAAACAAGCAGGCGACGGCGACGGAGTTGGGGATCAGCCTGAAGACGCTCTACAACAAGCTGCACAAGTACGAGGACGAGCGGCAGCGGCGGGCGGGGTAAACGAAGAAAGCCCAGGGTCGGCCGACCCTGGGCTTTGCGATTTCAAATCCAATCACTTCGACTCGATGGCGATGTCGATCGTGTTCGGGCTGCCGGCCTTCACTTCCGCGATCAGCGGCGTCGTCGAACCCTTCGTGTACTTCTCCGGCAACTGCGACTTCTCCGGGTGCTCGCCGTCGTAGTAGCCGCGGCCGGTCTTCACGACCGTCACACGGTACTTCCCGGCCGGCGCGCCGTCGAACTTCTCGTAGCTGCTCAGCGTGAACTCGCCGTCCTTGCCGGTCAGGCTGTCGGCCGACACGTTGCGGAACCCGGTCGGCGCGTTCTGCTGGACGAACGTGATCGTCACCCCGGCCACCGGCTTGCCGTCCATCGTCACCTTCCCGGTGACGGCCACCAGCGGCTGCTTCTTCACCACCGTGCCCGGCTCGTTGACCTCCGGCAGTTGCAGGTTCTCCGGCAGGATGCCGTCCATCAAGATGTTCGCGATGAGCGGGCCGTCCGGCTTCATCGTGATCCACGTCAGGTGGTCGAACTCGCCGTACTCCGGGCCGCGGAGCTTGCTGCCGCCGCCGGTCGTCGCGAGCTGGTAGTAGTTCATCCCGTTGCGGACGTACTTCTGGTACCGGTGGACGTGCCCGCAGAACACCGTGTACTTCCGCCCCTCGAGCGCCTTCTCGATCCCGAGCCAGCCGTTCTCCTCCAGGTCCTTCGCCGCCCACAGCGGCTTGTGGACGAACAGGAGCGTCCAGTTCACCCCCTTGTTCTCGTCGAGCGCCTTCTTCACCGCCTCGACTTGCTTCTCGCTCACCTTCGACGCCTTGCCGTCCTCGCTGTTGACGCTTAGGAACAGCGTGTTCTTGTACGTGAAGTGGTAGTAGCTCTTGCCGAACCGCCCGCCCCAGAACTCGACGAGCTTCGTGTTCGTCATGTCGTGGTTGCCGGGGACGTAGAAGAACGGCATCTCCAACTTCTTGGCGTAGGCGTCGAACTCGTCCCACTCCTTCGTGATCGCCTCCACGTTCGTCTTGTACCCCTCGACGAGGTCGCCGACGGACATGACGAACTCCGGCTGGAGCAGGTTCAGTTGCTGGACGGCCTTCGCGAAGACGTTGGCCCGGTGGCCGCCGGTGCGGTCGGACACGATGGCGAACTGGAACTGGTCGTTGGAGACCGGGGGCTTCAGGTGCGTCCACGGGTTCTTCTCGTCCGTGACGACGCGGAACGGCCCGTCGGCCTTCGGCGTGCCGTCGGCCGGGGCCTGGCGGGACAGGGCGACCGTCGCGGCGAGGACGGCGACGACGGTGACGCCGAGAAGCAAGCGGTTCATGAGGACGTGCTCCGGGTGGGAAGGCTGGGGAAAAGCTAATCGGCCGGCGGGGGAAATGGAATCCCCCGCCGGCCGATTCATCGAACTTTCGCACAGGTCAATCGAGTGAGAACGTCTCCCCGCCGGCGCGGGTGACGAGGGCGATGACCACCGGGCCGGTCGTCGTGTCTCGGAGGAAGCTGACCGATCCGTCACACCGCAGCATGTTCGCCCCACCGGTGTGGAATGCGTACGGGGCGGCGTGGTTGGAAACGTTGACGATGTTGCACCCGGCCGCGGCGTCCGCTTGGTTGTTCGTCGCGTTCAGCGCGTACCCGCGGACGAAGGACACGCCGTTCTGGTCCGCCCATGTGCCGCGGGCGAACTGGCTGGCGTCGCCGACCGACCCGACCCCGCCGACCGGGACGACCGGGACCGGGGACATGGAGATGTATTGGGCGGCCGTGGACGGCGTCGGCCCGAGGTTCCGGCCCTTCATGTAGATCGCCAGACCGCGGCCGGCGATCTCGGTGAAGAACAGCGTGTTGCTCGTCCCGTCGGTGATGGCAAGGAGGGCGTTCCCCTGTTTTTCCGTCGGCGTGCCGGCCCGCGTGCTCAGCGCCCCGGTGGCGTACCGGGAATCGTTCGCGGCCATCACCGGCGAGTTGAGCGGGTTGCCGCACCGGGTCGTTGCCAGCAGGGCCTCGTCGAACCCGGTGAACGGCCAGTAGTCCGTCCGGGAGTATCGGTGGCCGGTGTTCCCGAAGTACCCGGTCATGATGAGGTCGTAGTTCGCCAGGTCCATGCCGGACGGCGTGGACGGGCACACGAACACCTTGACCGGCGTCGCCCCCGCGATGTTCGACGCGCCGGGGGCGGGGGCCGGCAGGTTCACCGGGTCGATGATCGACCGCTGCAGGTTCACGAGCTTCGCTAGATTCTCCTGCTCGATGTGGGGGGCGATCAAGACGATCGACGTGAACCCTTGCCGTTGGTTGCCGTACGGGTTGCCAGACGGGGCGACGGTGAAGTCGAACCCCCACGGCGGGAGCTTGCCGTTGGCGCTCTCGTAGCTGTGCAGGGCCAGCCCCAACTGCTTTAGGTTGTTCTGGCAGCTCATGCGGGCGGCGGCCTCGCGGACCTTTTGGACGGCGGGGAGGAGCAGCCCGATCAGGATCGCGATGATGGCGATCACCACCAGCAGCTCGATCAGCGTGAACCCGGAACGCGGACGAGGACGGATCATGATAACCTCCGGAGGGGACCGCCGGCGGCGTGGCTAAAAGGGAAAGGGAGCCAAGCCCCGGACGACGGGAGAAAGCCCTCACCCCGGCAGTATGACGAGAAGATTTCGGGAAGTCACCAGAAATTTTCAAATGGTTACCGGGCCGGGGCGAAGTGCTTTTTTACGATCGCCTTCGCCGTCCGGAGGCCGTCCACGGCCGCCGACACGATCCCGCCGGCGAACCCGGCCCCCTCGCCGACCGGGTACAGGCCCGGCACGCCCGGCGACTCGCGGGTGTCCACGTCCCGGTCGATCCGCACCGGCGAGCTGCCCCGCGTCTCCGGCCCGAACAGCACCGCGTCTGCCAGGAACCGGCCCTGCCACCGGCGGTCCATCTGCGGCAGCCCGGCCGCCACCGCCGCCGCCACGACCGGCGGCAGCAACGCCCGCAGGTCCGCGGAGACCACCTCCCGCGGATAGCTCGTTTTCGGTAGCGTCGGCGTCGCCCGCCGCGCGAGGAAGTCCGTCGCCCGCTGCCCCGGCGCGGCGTACCGGCCGCGGCCCAGCTCGAACGCCAGCTTCTCGTACTTCTGCTGGAGTCGAACGCCGGCGAGGATGTCCGTCCCCTCGAACTGCTCGACCGGCACGGTCACGACGAGGCCGCTGTTCGCGAACGGCGAGTCCCGCTTCGACAGGCTCATCCCGTTCGTGCAGAAGTACCCCTCGTCCGACACGCTCGGGATGATGTACCCGCCGGCGCACATGCAGAACGTGAACAGGTCGTTCGCCCCGCGGGCGACGAGCGAGTAGTCGGCGTTGCCGAGCGCGTCCTCGTAGTGCTCGTGCCGGTAGCCGTACTGCACCTCGTTGATGACGGCCTGCGGGTGCTCGATGCGCACGCCGAACTGGAACGGCTTGAGCGTCATCGGCACGCGGCGGGCGGCGAGCATCTCGTAGGTGTCGCGGGCCGAGTGGCCGGTCGCCAGTACCAGCACCGACGTGGGGATGAACCCGGACGACGTGGCGACGCCCTTCAGCCCGGCGTCGTCGAAGTGTAAATCTTCGACCGTCGTGAGGAACCGGACCTCGCCGCCGTACTCCTCGATCCGCTGGCGGATCGCCTTCACGACGGCCGGCAGCCGGTTGCTGCCAAGGTGCGGCCGGTGGTAGTAGAGGATGTTCGGCCGCCCGGCCTGCTGCCCCTTGCATTCGGCGAACAGTTCGAGGACGCGGTGGAAGTCGGCCCCGCTGCCGCGGCAGGTGAGCTTGCCGTCCGAGAACGTGCCGGCCCCGCCCTCGCCGAACAGGTAGTTGCTGGTCGGGTCGAACGCGCCGCCGGCGTCGAACCGCTTCACGTCCCGGATGCGGTCGCTGACCTTCGTGCCGCGCTCCAGCACGATCGGCCGATAGCCGTGCTTCGCGAGAAAGTACCCGCAGACGAGGCCGGCGGGGCCGCTGCCGACGACGACCGGGCGGTGCGGCAGCGGCGTCGGGCCGGGGTCCGGCATGGCGAACGGCGGGTCGTCGAACGGCTCGACGCGGGCCGGCCCGAACGCCGGCGGCCGCGGCGACACGCCGGGGTTGAGCGCGACCTCGAAGTTGTAGACGAACTTGAGTTGCCGCTTGTCGCGAACGTCGAGCGACTTGCGGAGGATGCGCCAGTGGTGTACGTCCGCCGGCGAAACGCCGACGGCGCGGGCGAGCTGGGCGGGCAGGTTCGCTTCCGGTTCCTCGACCGGCAGCGCGAGGTTTGCGACGCGGAGGGCCATGTATTCAGAATAGTGAACCGAACCCCAGCCGAGGTTTTCCGGCCTGAAGGGCCGGTTCTTAGAGCGAAGGCCGTCAGGCCTGGAAGAGCGAGTAGCAACGCCGCGGCCCTGAAGGGGCCGTTCATTCGAGGGCGAGCCTCAGAATGAACGGCCCCTTCAGGGCCGTGATGTTGTGTGGCGGTCGGGTCCAGGCCTGACGGCCTTCGCTCTAAGAACCGGCCCTTCAGGCCGGAAGCAGCATTACTTCCCCGGCACGGTCCACAGGTGGAGCGTGTACTCGTCGCCGTCGTCGCCCATGACGTTGATCGTCTTCTCCGGCTTCCACTCGCCGAGCGTGAACCGGTGCGACACCACCCGCGTCCCCGGCTGCAACAGCTTCTTCAGCCGCGGCTCCAGCAGCTTGCCCAACTCGTCGCTCATGTAGATCATCACGACCGACGCGTCGGCCAGGTCCTTGATCTCCAGCACGTCGCCCTGCCGGATCTCGACCTTGTCCTCGAGCTTCGCCTTCTTCACGGCCTCCGTCGATTCCTTCACCCGCTCCGGGTCGAGGTCGATGCCGACGCCGGCCAGCGCCTTCGCGTCCCGCACGGCGGCGATCACAATCCGGCCGTCGCCGCAGCCGAGATCGTAGACGATGTCGTCCTTGCCGACGGAGCCGAGTTTCAGCATCTGGGCCACGATGTCGTCCGGCGTCGGCACGAACCGGATCACCACCTTGTCCGTCGGGTCGTCCTTCGTCAGGTCGGCGACGATCTGCGTCTCCGTCCCCTTGAACGTAACCGTCTTCTTCCGGGTGATCGTGTTGTAATTGTTCGGCTCGAACTTGATGACGATCTCGTACTCGTAAGTCTTCTTCGGGTCGAGGCCCACCACGTCGAACTCGCGGACCTTGCCGGTCGTTTTCATCAGCTGGTTGTCGATCTTCAGCTCGGCCGTGTCGTTCGGGACCGTCACCTTGAGGACGGCCTTGCCGAGTTTCTTTTCGTCGGCCTTCTTGTCGTCCGCCTTCTTCTCCTGGGCGGCGGCGTGGAAGGACACGGCGGCCATCGAGAACGCGGCGGTCAGCGCGAGCAGGCCGGTGCGGAACGTGCGGGGCATGGTCGGTTTCTCCCGGTCAGGAATAGGGTGATTGTCGCACCCGGCCCGGCGGATGGCAATTTGCGACCGCGGCCGGGCGTGATTTTTCACCACCCGGCTACCGTCCTATATAGTTTTGAAGTCGCAAAACCCCGCCGGCAAGCCGGCGGCTATATAGAGCAGCGAACGGAACGCGGTTGCCGCGGCGAAAAGTTCTGCGATAATCGCCACGAACCCGCCCCGCCTCACGTTTTCACGAGAACACCCATGCGCCGGCTGCGACTCTACCTTCTTCTATCCGCGTTCGCCGCGATCTCCGTCACCGCCGCCGACTGGACCCGGTTCCGCGGGCCGAACGGCGACGGGACCGCCAGCGACCCGATCCCGCTGAAGTGGACCAAGAAGGACAACGTCCGCTGGGCGCAGGAGCTGCCCGGCAGCGGGAACTCCTCCCCGATCATCGTGAAGGGCAAGCTGTTCCTCCAAACCGCGTCCGGCGACGGGTCGAAGCGGGCGCTCGTCTGCCTCGACGCGGCGACCGGGAAGCCGGTCTGGGAGCGGGCGTTCGGCGGGCAGCCGGCGAAGGTCCACCAGAAGTCGTCGCTGGCGTCCTGCACGCCGACGAGCGACGGAACGCTGATCTACTGCGCCGTGTGGGACGGCAAGGCGGTAGCCGTCCACGCCGTCGATTTCGCCGGCGAGCCGAAGTGGGTGGCGAAGCTCGGCAGCTTCGAGAGCCAACACGGGGCCGGGCTGTCGCCGATCGTCCACGACGGCAAGGTGTACGTGAACTTCGACCAGGACGGCGGGGCCGAGGTCGTGGCGCTCGACGCGAAGACCGGGGAGAAGGCGTGGAGCCAGTCCAGGAAAGCGTACCGGGCCTGCTACTCGACGCCGGTGCTCCGCGAGCCGTCGCCGGGCAAGTTCGAGGTCGTCGTGTTCAGCACGGCGGGGGCCGCCGGGTACGACGCGAAGACCGGGGCGATCAACTGGAACTGGACCATCCCCTGGAAGGACGGCGAGATGGCCCTCCGGTCCGTGGCGTCGCCGCTGCTCGCGGGCGATTCCGTCGTCTGCCTGACCGGCGACGGGAGCGGCAGCCGGTACTGCGCGGGCATCACGATCAACGGAACCGAGGTGAGCGTCGATTGGGAGAAGCGGTCGAGTAAGCTGGCCCCCTACGTGCCGTGCCCGGTGGTGAAGGACGGCCACATTTACTGGGTGACGGACCAGGGCGTCGCGGAATGTTTGGAGCTGAAGACGGGGAAGATCAAGTGGTCCGAGCGGGCGACGAACAGCGCCGTGTCGGCGTCGCCGGTGCTGGTCGGTGACAAGTTCGTCATCGTGGACGAGCGGGGCAAGGCGGTCGTGCTGAAAGCGAACCCGACGGCGTTCGAGAAGGTCGGCGACGGGGACATCGGCGAGGCCGTGTTCGCGTCCCCGGCGGTGGCGGACGGGAAGTTGTACATCCGCGGGGCGAAGCACCTGTTCTGCATCCAGGGCAAGGGGGCGTAACAATAGTAGTAGGCACACTCCGTGTGCCGTCCGCGGGGTCGAGTCTTCGAGAACCCGCGAGAGCTGTTGGTGAGAGGGAGCAAACGGCACACGGAGTGTGCCTACTACTATGTCCCGCATCGTCGTTGTCGGCGGCGGCCTCTCCGGCCTCGCCGCCGCGTACCGCATCCGTGAACGCCTGCCGGCGGCCGAAGTCGTCGTCCTCGAATCGGCCGACCGGCCCGGCGGGAACGTCTGGACGGAGTACGAAAACGGTTACACCGTCGAACTCGGCCCGAACGGGTTCCTCGACTCGAAGCCGTCCACCCTCGACCTGTGCCGGTCCCTGGGACTCGCCGACCAGCTCATCCCCGCGAGCGAGGGGTCGCGGAAAAACCGGTTCCTCTTCCTGAACGACCGCCTCCACAAGCTCCCCGCGTCGCCGCTCGGCATCCTCCGCACGCCGCTCCTTTCCGTCGGCGGCAAGCTGAAGCTGCTGACCGAACCGTTCCGCGGCCGGCCGCAGAACCTTCCCGAAGATGAAACGGTCGCCGCCTTCGCGACGCGGCGGTTCGGCCGCGAGACGGCGGACACGTTCATCGACGCGCTCGTCACCGGCATCCACGGCGGCGACCCGACGCAGCTGAGCGTCGCGGCCGCGTTCCCCCGGCTGCCGAAGTTCGAGCGGGAGGCCGGCAGCGTCATCCGCGGCTTCCTCCGCGCGTCGAAGGAGAAGCGGCGCGCGGCGGAAGCGGCCGGGTTACCGAAACCGGGGCCGCCGCGGATGTGGTCGTTCCGCGCCGGCCTCCGCGTGCTGATCGAGGCGCTGGCGAACGCCGTCCCGGTGAAGACGGGCGAGAACGTTCGGCGAATCGAGAAGACGCCGACCGCTTGGCTGGTCCGCGGCGACGGCGCGGGGGCGTGGCCCGCGGACGCGGTCGTCGTGACGTGCCCGGCCCACCGGCAGGCGGAGTTACTCGCGGACGTGGACGCGGAACTCGCGGCCGAGATCGCGGGCATCGGGTACACGCCGATCGCGGTCGTCGTCCTGGGTTATCGGCGGGCCGACGTGCCGCACGACCTGGACGGGTTCGGGTACATCGCCCCGCAGCGGACGGGGCGGGACGCGCTCGGCGTGCAGTGGTGCTCGTCCATCTTCCCGGACCGCGCCCCGCCGGGGTTCGTGACGTGGCGGGTCCTTTGCGGCGGCGTCAACCGCCCGGACGCGCTGGCGTGGGACGACGAGACACTTCTACGGAAGGTTCACGACGAGATGAAGGCAACGATGGGGGTCCGCGGCGAGGTGACGTTCCACCGGATCGTGCGGTGGCCGAAGGCGATCCCGCAGTACGTCGTCGGCCACCTGGCGCGGGTCGGCCGGATCGAGGCGGCCGCGGCCCGCCACCGCGGGCTGATCCTCGGCGGCAACGCCTACCGCGGCGTCGCGCTGAACGACTGCACCGAGCAAGCGGAGCGGATCGCAGAGTTGTTCTTGTAGGGCGGGTCAAGGCTTTGCGCCGACCCGCCGTCGGTGACAGCCGCCCCGGCGGGTCGGCGCAAAGCCTTGACCCGCCCTACGAAGACCCGCCGGGGGTCGCGACCCCCCGTCGAGAAACGACGAGTCGGTCGGGACCGTGGCGGCGGGTCGGCGCAAAGCCTTGACCCGCCCTACTTCTTCCCCTTCTTGACCGGCGGTTCGGGGTCGGGCTTCTTGCCATCGAAGCAGCCGTAGGTGTTGAGCAGGATGAACCAGAGCGGGATCGACAACAGCCACAGCCCGGCCGCGATCAGCCCCCACTGCTTCTTCTGCTGCCGCGCTTCCTCGGCCGTCATCCCCCGCCGGCGGGTCACCGGCCGGGTCGTAGCCCGCGAGAAGTCCGACAGGTCGCCGGACGCGGACGAATCCGGCTGCACTTCCGCGGCCGGGGCCAACATGTGCTCGCCGTCGCCGGTCGAGCCGTGGAACGGCTGCACGTCCCACTCGCTCGGCAGGGCGACCGGGGCAAGGTCGATCGGCTTCTCCGTGACCAGCTCCGGCGGGATCGGCTGCGCCACCACCGGCGCGGCGTTCGTCAGCAGCGTCGGCGGCTCCGGCCCGAGAATGCTCGACTCGGCCGGCTTCGGGCCGACCGGGGCCGGCGGGGCCGCGGCCGCCGGCGCGATGAATCGCGCCAGCCGGTCGATCACGACGGCCATCGACGGCCGCAGGTCCGGGTCCTTCGCGATCATGCCGCCGACGAGGTTCACCAGTTCCGGCGGCAGGTCCGGGCGGAGCAGCGGCAACGGCAGCGGCCCGCCGGCGGTGACGTTCGTTAGCATCTCGGCCGCCGTTTTCGCCTGGAACGGCGGGCGGCCCGTGAGCAGGAAGCTGAGCGTCAGCCCGAGGCCGTACACGTCCCCGGCGACGGTCGCGTCGCCGGCCGCCGCGCGCTCCGGCGGGAGGTACGTCAGCCGGTCCGGCGGGAGGTCGTTCGCCGCCGGCCAGGCGGTCATCGCCGGACGGCGGGGGACGAGGCCGAACTCCGCGACCTTGACCGCCGCCGTCGGCGCGGGCCGGAACAGCGGCGTGCCGTCCGCCTTCAGCCGGTTCGACTGCGCGAGCGGGGCGACGTACAGGACGCCGGGCCGCACGTCGCCGTGGGCGTGGCCGCTGCGGTGCGCCGCCTCCAGCCCCTGGGCCGCCTGCCGGACGAACTGGCACGCCAGGAACGCCGGCATCGGCCCGATGTCCCGCACGAGCTGTTCGAGCGTCGCCCCCTCGTAGGGTTCCAGCACGACGAACAGCTGGTCCTCGTAGGCCCCGGCGTCCAACAGCGTCTTGAGGTGGCGGTGCGTGATCGTGCTGGCGTGCTGCGCCCGCTGGACGAACGCGGACAGGTTGTCGGCCGGGGCGAGCCACTCGGTGTCGATCCGCCGCAGCACGATCGGCGTGCGGAGGCTGGGGTGCTTCGCCGTCAGCTCGAACCCGCCGGGGCAGGGGCCGCGGTCGTCGAGGATCGGGTACCCGGCGAACGACAGCTCCCGGCCGCGGCCCTCGCGGATGCGGGCCGATTGGAACGGCGTCAGCAGCCCGCGGGCGACGAGCGCCTCGCACAGCGCCGGCAGGTTCTCCTGCGGCACGGCGGACTGGCGGACCAGGTCTTGCACCTGGTCGGTCGGGAGCAGGCGGTTCTCGCGGGCCAGGTCGAGGAACGATTCGACGGAATCCGATGGCATTCGCGGCAATCTCGGAGGGGCGGCGGCGGAACCTTATTGTAGCTCACGAACCGGGCCGCGGGAAACGGCCGGGCGGACCGACTTAGTATGGAGACGAAACTTCGACCCGGAGAGTTCCCGCCCGTGACCCGCACCGCCGCGCTAATTTACCCGCACCAGCTGTTCGACCCGCACCCGGCGGTCGCCGGCGCGGCCGAAATCGTGTTCGTCGAGGAGCCGCTGTTCTTCACACAATACGCCTTCCACCGGCAGAAGCTGATCCTGCACCGCGCGGGCATGAAGCGGTACGCCGCGAAGCTGGCGGCGGCAGGACACAAGGTTCGGTATCTCGAATCGGCCGACGTGCCGACGACGGCGGCCGTGGCGGAGCAGCTGGCGAAGTGGAAGGTGGCGACCGCCCGCGTCGTCGATCCGTGCGACGACTGGCTGTCCCGCCGGCTGGCGGCCGGGTGCGAGAAGCACGGCGTCAAACTGGTGACGCTCACGGACCCGCACTTCCTCACGCCGCAATCGGAGATCGAGAACTTCGTCCGCGGGAAGAAGAAGCTGTTCTTCACGGACTTCTACATCGCCCAGCGGAAGCGGCTCGGCGTGCTGCTCGACGGCGACAAGCCGGTCGGCGGAAAGTGGAGCTTCGATCCGGAGAACCGCAAGAAGCTGCCCGCGACGGTCGCCGTGCCGGACGTGACGTTCCCGAAAGAGGACGAGTTCGTCCGCGAGGCCCGGAAGTACGTCCGCACGAACTTCCCGAAGGCCGTCGGCGACGACGAACCGTTCCGCAACCCGACGGACCACGCCGGGGCCGAGGCGTGGCTGAAGGCTTTCGTCGCCGAGCGGTTGAACCAGTTCGGCGACTACGAGGACGCCATCAGCGCGAGGCACGCCGTCGCGTTCCACGCCGTGCTGACCCCGATGTTGAACACAGGGCTGATCTCGCCGCGACAGGTGATCGACGCCGTGCTGAAGGCGAAGGGCGTGCCGCTGAATTCGCTCGAAGGGTTCACGCGGCAGGTCATCGGCTGGCGGGAGTTCGTCCGGCTCGTGTACCTGACGCACGGCCGCCGGCAGCGCACCCGCAATTACTGGAAGCTGACGCACGACATCCCGGCCGCGTTCTACGACGGCACGACGGGCATCGACCCGGTGGACCACGTCATCCGGCAGGTGCTGCGAACCGGGTACTGCCACCACATCGAGCGATTGATGGTCCTCGGCAACTTCATGCTCCTGTGCGACGTGTCGCCGGACGCGGTGTACCGGTGGTTCATGGAGCTCTTCATCGACGCCTACGACTGGGTGATGGTCCCGAACGTGTACGGCATGAGTCAGCACGCGGACGGCGGGCTGATGACGACGAAGCCCTACGTCAGCGGGTCCGGCTACGTGCTGAAGATGAGCGACTTCAAGAAGGGGCCGTGGTGTGCGGTCTGGGACGCGCTCTACTGGCGGTTCATCGACAAGCACGCCGCGTTCTTCGCCGCGAACCCGCGGATGGCGGTGATGGTGAAGATGAAGGAGAAGTTGGGGGACAAGCTGAACGAACACCGCCGGGTCGCGGCGGCGTTCCTGAAGAAGCTGCACGCATAGGGTGGGTCGAGTCTTCGAGGCCCACTTTACTTGAGCAGCTTCACCACGTCGTCCGCGCCTTGCGTCTGCGCCAGGCTCAGCGGCGTGTTCCCGGCCTTGTCCTTCGCCTTCGGGTCGGCCCCGGCCTTGAGCAGGTATTCGACCATCTTCGTCCGCCCGGCCAGCGCCGCGAACATGAGCGCCGTCTGGCCGCTGTCGTTCGCCGCGTTTACGTCCGCCTTCGCCGCCACGAGCGCCTTCGCGATGGCGACCTCGCCCTTGAAGGAAGCCGCGGTCAGGGCCGTCAGCCCCATTCGGTTCTTCGCGTCGATCTCGACGCCCTTCTGCTTCAGGATCACCGCCACGGCGTCGGCCCGGCCGTTGTACGCGGCCACCGTCAGCAGCGTGTCGCCGCGCTTGTTGGCGTCGTTGACCGGGCGGCCGGCCGCGAAGTATTCCTTCAGCGTCACCGCGTCCCCCTCGCGGGCGGCCTGGAACGCGATCTCTTGCAGCTTCGCAGCGACCTCCGGCGTGATCGCGACCGCCTTCGGCGGTGTGAGGGTCAACGTCGCGGCAATCAGGATCGTGGGAAACATGGCGGTGAGTTCCTGGGAAGGAAGTGTGCCATATATAGCCGCCGGCTTGCCGGCGGGGGCTAGTCGTCTCAAAAACCCCGCCGGCAAGCCGGCGGCTATATGAAGATGCCCCCCAGCCCCTGAGCGGCGGGGCCAGGGGGCGTGGTTCGACTACTCCTTCAACTGCTCGGCCGCCGCCTTCACGGCGTCCACCTCGACGTTCACGGCCTTCGCCAGCCGCGTACCGTAGTCGGCGTTCGCCTTATAGAAGTGCGACACCATCGCCAGCTTCACCTTTTCGTTCTTCACCTTCCCCAGGTCGCCGGCCAGGTTCTTGATGAGGTTCGCCTTCTGTTCGTCGGTGAACGACAGGTACAGGTCGCCGGCCTGCTTGAAGTTCAGCGTCTTCGCGATCGGCTGCTGTACGACCGTGCCCTTCAGCGGGGCCTTGCTGTACTCCTTCTCGCCCGTGTCCCGGCGGCCGCCGGTTGTCACGCTCGGCTCGTAGTTCACGTCACTCGTCGTCACGCCGAAGTTCATCTTCCCGTCCTGGTTGTTGTTGCTCACGTCCGCGTAGGGGCGGTTCACCGGCAGCATCAGGTAGTTGATCCCCACGCGATACCGCTGCGTGTCGGCGTAGCTGAACAGCCGGCCTTGCAGCATCTTGTCCTCGCTCGGCTCGATCCCCGGCACGACCATCCCGGGAGCGAACGCCGCCTGCTCGCTGAACTGGAAGAAGTTCTCCGGCACGCGGTTCAGCGTCATCTTCCCGACCTTCACCTCCTCGATCCCCGGCCACGTCTTCGTGTCGTCGAGCGGGTTGAAGTCGAACTTGTCCAGGTCTTCGGGCTTCATCATCTGCACGCCGAGTTCCCAGCTCGGGAAGTTCCCCTTCTTGATGTTCTCGTACAGGTCCTCGGTGTGGCCGCTGTGGTTCTTCGCGCTCGCGGCCGCGGCCTCCTCGCCGGTGTACGTCTTGTGCCCCTGCATCGACCGCCAGTTGAACTTCACGTAGGTGACCTCACCCGCGGCGTTCACCCACTTGAATGCGTGGACGCCGAACCCGTCCATCTGCCGGAGGTTCGCCGGCGTCCCCTGGTCGCTGTACACGAACGTCAGCATCTGCGTCGATTCGGGGACGTGGCTGAAGAAGTCAAAGAACCGGTTCGGGTCCTGTTGGTTCGTGATCGGACTCGGCTTCAGGCTGTGGACCATGTCCGGGAATTTCATCGCGTCGCGGATGAAGAACACCGGGAGGTTGTTGCCGACGAGGTCCCAGTTGCCTTCCTCGGTGTAAAACTTGACGGCGAACCCGCGGGGGTCGCGGAGCTGCTCCGGGCTGCCGCCCGGATGGATGACGGTGCTGAACCGCAGGAACACCGGCGTCTTCTTGTCCTTCGCGCTGAAGAGCTTCGCCTTCGTGAACTTCGACTGGTCGCCGTAGCTGACGAACTCGCCGTGCGCCCCGACGCCGCGGGCGTGGACGACCCGCTCCGGGATCCGCTCGCGGTCGAACCGGGCGAGCTTCTGAATGAGGTGGAAGTTGTCGAGCGTGACCGGCCCGCCCTCGCCGGCCGTGCGGCTGTTCTGGTTGTTCCCGACCGGCTGGCCGCCGTCCTCGGTGATCGGCTTCTTGGGGGCCTCCGCCGGTTGCTGGCCGAAGGCGGGCGGCGCGGCGACGCCGACGAGGGCCGCGAGGAGCAGTTTCTTCAGCATGATCGACTCCCGAAGAGGAAAGGCGAGATCGTCAACGCGAGATCATACTAGCCGCGACCGGGCGATAGCGTGTATCACTAGATCGGATACCTCCGATTGTCGGGACCTATTGCCGTGGAACTGCACCAACTTCGGTACTTCGCCGCCGTCGCCCGGCTGGGAAACTTCACCCGCGCCGCCGAGGCGTGCCACGTCTCGCAGCCGACGCTCAGCCAACAGGTCGCGAAGCTGGAGTTGGAACTCGGTACGTCGCTGTTCGACCGGACCGGCCGCGGGGCGACGCTCACCGACGCGGGGCGGGCGTTCCAGGAGCGGGTCGAGTACGCGCTCGGGCTGCTCGACGACGCGCGGGAGGCGCTGCGGTCGGCCGGGAAGGCCGAGCGGCTGACGGTCGCCGCCATCCCGACGATCGCCCCGTACCTGCTGCCCGGCGTGCTGGTGACGTTCGCCGGGCTGCACCCGGCGGCGCACGTCGAGGTGAAGGAGTACACGACGGAGGAGTGCCTGAAGCACCTGACCGACGGCGAACTGGACGTGGCCGTGCTCGCGCTGCCGGTCCGCGGCGACCACCTGGCGACTGAGGCCCTGCTCACGGAGGAGTTGCTCCTCGCGGTCCCGGCGAACCACAAGTTGGCGGCGAAGCCGCAGGTGCGGCTGAAGGACCTGACGGACGAGCCGTTCGTGCTGCTACACGAGGCGCACTGCCTGTCCGAGCAGGCGCTCGGGTTCTGCGCCCGGCACGCGCTGGCCCCGCTGGTGACGGCGCAGTTGCACCAACTCGGCACGGTGCTGGAACTGGTGCGGCTCGGCCAGGGCGTGTCGCTGGTCCCGGCGATGGCGGCGAGGCAGGACCGCGACGCGGGCCGCGTCTACCGGACGATCTGGGGCGACAAGCCGACGCGGACCGTCGGCGTGGCGTGGAGCAAGCTCCGGTTCCGCGGCCCGCTGTTCGAGCCGTTCGTGGAGTGTTTGCGTGATAGGATCGCGTAAGGTAGGCCGTGCCCACCCTGGGATTTACGGCTTACGTTCTGACTCCTTCTTCTTGGCCTCGTCTTGACGTTTCTTCTCGGCCTCCTCCGCTTGTTTCTTGGCGATGTACTCGGCGGCTCGCTTTTTAGTTTTCTCATTCCGTTCAAGAATCTCTTTCGTCTGCTTCTCCATGATCCCAGCCTTACGTTTCAGATCGTCAACAATTTTCCGTTTTTCAACAAGGTCCGCTCGTGCCCTTTCGATGAAATCCCTAACTGCTTCCTGACTGGGTCCGCCCATTAGCATGCCGGCGCTCGCGATGATTGGGAACATGTATTTGCCCTCGGTTAATGTTGAATAGCAGGCAATTACAGCTCTGCGGGTAGATTGCTTGGTATGCTTACAGGTACGCTAAGAGGGATTATGTATATATTATACATATTCGTTGCCTGGAAGTAGAGTTCGGCCATCTGATTCATCGTCCCGATCCCGTAATTCAAGCTGTCAATAAGACCTTCGAGATCGGCGTACAACCCATTGTATCCAAGAGGCCCTGACACAACCTCGGTTCGGCCCTGATCTGAAAAGCGTCGCCGGAGGTTGTGTCAGGGCCTCTTAGGTGTGGAATAGAAACTAGCGGCGGGGTTATCCGATCACCGAGGCCAACGCAAGTATTTTTCAAGCGAGTCTTGGAAAAATTGCCAGCCATCGTATTTTTGTTCACGGCTCCTGCCCCTCTTTCATAGCACGGCCGGGGCGTTTTTCGTTTCGCGGCCCGCGCCGCCCGACTACACTACCGCCGTCGTCCGTTGCCCGTGGACCCGCATCGCACCACTCTCCGGGAAGCTCACCGATGGCCGTCACCAACCCCCGCCTGTTGTTCGAGAAACTCAACCTCGTCTGCCGCAAGGCCATCGAGTCGGCCGCCGGGCTGACGCTCTCCCGGACGCACTTCGAGGTCGAGATCGAGCACTGGCTGGTCAAGTTCCTGGAGCAGCCGAACACCGACATCCCGCTCATCATCAAGCAGTACGACGGCGACTTCCCGGCCATCCGCAAGGAGTTGGAATCCGCGCTCAACCGGTTCAAAACGGGCAACAGCCGCGCCCCGGCCCTCTCTACGGACATCCTGAACCTGATCCGCGAGGCGTGGGTCGTCGCGTCCGTCGAGTGCGGGGCGTCCGGCATCCGCAGCGGCCACCTGCTGGCCGCGCTGCTGAGCGACGAGAAGCTGAAGCAGTGGATCAGTCGCAGCTCGCTGTCGCTCGTCCGCATCAACGGCGAGCAACTGCTCAAGGACTTGAAGGCGCTGCTGCCGAAGCTGCCGAGCGACGAGTTCGACACCGCGCCGACAGCCGCGACGACCGGCGGCGGCGAGGCCGGCGGCGACCCGGCGGCGGGCCGCAGCCAGGGCGCGCTCGACCAGTTCACGGTCAACCTCACGGAGCGGGCGAAGCAGGGGAAGATCGACCCGGTCGTCGGCCGCGACCCGGAGATTCGCCAGGTCATCGACATCCTCACCCGCCGGCGGCAGAACAACCCGATCCTGACCGGCGAGGCCGGCGTCGGCAAAACGGCCGTGGTCGAGGGGCTGGCCCTCCGCATCGCGGCCGGCGACGTGCCGCCGCCGTTGAAGCCGGTCATTCTGCGAACGCTCGACCTCGGCCTGTTGCAGGCCGGGGCCGGGGTGAAGGGGGAGTTCGAGAACCGGCTGAAGAACGTGATCGAGGAGGTGAAGAGTTCGCCGCAGCCGATCATCCTGTTCATCGACGAGGCCCACACGCTCATCGGCGCGGGCGGGCAGCAGGGCCAGGGGGACGCCGCGAACCTGTTGAAGCCGGCACTGGCGCGGGGCGAGCTACGGACGGTCGCGGCCACGACGTACGCCGAGTACAAGAAGTACTTCGAGACGGACGCGGCCCTGAAGCGGCGGTTCCAGCAGGTGAAGGTGGACGAGCCGGACGAGCAGAAGGCGACGCGGATGCTACGCGGCCTGACGAAGATGCTGGAGAAGCACCACGGCGTCCGCATCCTGGACGAGGCCGTGAGCGGGGCGGTGAAGCTGTCCGTGCGGTACATGCCGGACCGCCAGCTGCCGGACAAGTCGATCAGCCTGCTGGACACCGTCTGCGCCCGCGTGAACCTCAGCCAGAGCGCCACCCCGCCGGCCGTGGAGGACGTGACCCGCGAGATCGAGCACCTGACGACGGAGATCAACTTCCTCGAACGCGAGGGCAAGGTGTCGGCCGGGAACCCGGAGCGGCTGAGCGAGTTGAAGCAGCGGAAGCAGATCAGCGAGGAGCTGAAGGCGAAACTCGACGAGCAGTTGAAGAAGGAGTCGGAGGTCGTCACGAAGATCCGCGAGCTGCGTTCGACCATCGAGAAGGCGGCCGGCGAGGAGAAACCGCCGGAGACGCTCGACCGCGACCGGGCCGAACTCGCGCGGCTGTCCGCGGAGCTGTCCGCGATCCAGGGGGAGAAGCCGCTCGTCTACCCGGTCGTCGATTCGCAGGCCGTCGCCGAAGTTCTGTCGGGCCTGACCGGCATCCCGCTCGGCAAGATGGTCCGCGACGAGATGAAGACGGTGCTCGCGCTCGGCGACAAGCTGTCCGAGCGGGTCGTCGGCCAGGACCACGCGCTGGAGGCGATCGCGCAGCGGATCCGCACCGCCCGCGCCGACCTCGGCGACCCGCGGCGGCCCCTCGGCGTGTTCCTCCTCGTCGGCCCGTCCGGCGTCGGGAAGACGGAGACGGCGATGGCCCTCGCCGACCTCCTCTACGGCGGCGACCGGAACATGGTCATCGTGAACATGTCCGAGTACAAGGAGTCGCACAAGGTGTCGCGGCTCGTCGGCACGTCGAAGGGGTACGTCGGGTACGGCGAGGGGGGCGTGCTGACGAACGCGGTCAAGAACCGGCCGTACAGCGTCGTGCTGCTGGACGAGGTGGAGAAGGCCCACGAGAGCGTGCAGGAAATCTTTTACCAGGTGTTCGACAAGGGCGTGTTGCAGAACGACGACGGCGACGACGTGAACTTCAAGAACACGATCATCCTGCTCACCGCGAACGTCGGCACGAACACGATCATGAAGGTCTGCTCGGACCCGAAGAAGGTCCCGTCGCCGGAGGAACTCGAAGAGATTCTGCGGCCGGACCTGCTGAAGGCGTTCAAGCCGGCGCTGCTCGGGCGGATGAAGGTGGTCCCGTACTTCCCGCTCCGCGAAGAAGTTTTGAAGAAGATCATCGAGCTGAAACTCGGGGCCATCGGCGACAGGCTAAAAGAGAACCACAAGGCGACGTTCGAGTACAGCCCGTCCGTGGTGGAAACGGTCGCGGCCCGCTGCACGGAGGTCGAGAGCGGGGCGCGGAACGTGGACCACATCCTGACCGGGACGCTGCTGCCGAAGCTGTCGCAGGAGGTGCTGGTCCGGATGGCCGACGGCAAGCCGGTGCGGCGGGTGAAGGTCGGCGTCGGCCCGGACTCGCAGTTCACGTATGACGTGGAGTGAGCGGCAAAGGCGAGCGGGGGGCGTAAGCCCCCTGATTCTCCGGGGAGCGCAACAAGAATCAGGGGGCTTACGCCCCCCGCTCGCCTTGAGTCCGCAACCCGTCAATGCACCCGGTGCAGCGACTGCCACATCGCGACCGCCGCGTCGCGGTCGGCCTCCCGCGTTAGGTAGATGTTGCACACCGCCAGCCGGTGGCCGGCCGCGGCGACGCCGCACAGCCGCCAGACGGGTTTGCCGTCCTCCACGTGCGGGCCGAACACCGCCTCGCCGACCGTACCGTTATCGAGCTTCACGACCGGCTCGCCCGGCGGCAGGTTCTTGCGGGCGACGGCGATCGCCTCCCGCGGCGTCGGCAGCGGGCCCCGCTCCGGGTGGCCGAGCGACTGGTCGCGGAACCAGACCGTCATCGTGTCGTCCCAAGCCGTCCACGTCCGGCTGTCGTCCTCCCGCTTCAACGCCAGCCGCCCCGGCATCCGCATGTGCCATCCGCCGGACAGCGTTGCGACCAGGTCGTGCCGCCGATACCCGAGCTTCGGCCGGCTGCCGTTCGCCGTCGTCCGGATGAGCTGCTTCAACTCGGCCGACACCGGCTCGACGGTGAACCGGTTCGCGTCCCGCTCGATGGCGTCCACGACCTCCGCCCACGCACCCCACGGCTTCGCCGCCGCCGGGTCCGCCTCGTGCGCGTTCGCCAGGTCCGCCGCGATTTGATCGACGACTTCCCCTTCGGCCTCCGTCAGCGGCGGCCGCCACGGGAACGCGACCCACAACTCCGTCAGCGCCCGCTTCGTGTAGAATTCGGCGTCCAGGTCCGGCGACCACCACGGGAAGAAGTCGAACCCCTTCATCGGGTCGGCCGCGACCTCCTTGAGCCACGCCTCCGGCCGCGGGCCGAGCGGCGTCAGCACCGGACCGGGGTGCAGGAACGTCGTCTGCCGCGGCAGCCCGATGGCGACGGCCGCGGCCGGCGTCGCCTTCCGCAGGGCGGCCGTACACTCGGCCGCCAGCCAGTGCAGGAAGTGCCGTTCGAGCTTGGCCCGGTCGCCGGTCGCGAAGTAGTGGGCCGGGTCGTGGTCCGGCGTCGGCTCATTCCAGGCGAACTCGAAATCGTCCGCGAACTCCTTGAGCAGCTCGCACAGGTGGGCGTGATACCCCGGCCCGACGGGGACGGTCCGGGCGTGGACGGTCACCTTCCCGGACCCGCCGATGCGGAGTTCGACCGGGTCGGCGACCGGGTGCAGCAGGATGTGCAACAGCGGCTTGTCGTCCGCGTCGCGGGCCAAACGTGTTTCCAAAACGGCGTCCCCGGCCGTCTCGAACCAGACGGCGGCGCGGGACAGCCACTCGCGGGCTTCCGAGAGTTTGACCCGGTGGTCGGGGTGCAGGTATCCGGTCAGGGCCAGGCCGACGGGCATGCGTGCGCGTCCTTCCGGGAGGGATTGAGATAGGTAACAGTTCCCCCGGACGGTTGACAAGGTGAGTTGGGCGGCAGAGGTCAGAGAACAGAAGTCAGAGGTCAGAGGTCAGAGGTCAGAAGTCAGCCATTCACCCGTTCGCCGCGAGTTCGGCGCGTAGCTGCATCAGGAGGAAGCCGAGGCGGTTCTTCCCGGACCCGTCACCGCCGTCGCCCCAGTAGTCGTCGTTGGCCGTGTGCTCGACCAGCTTCGCGTCGCCGGTCCCGAGCAGGATCGCCTTCAAGTCCTCATGCTGGGTGAACTTCGCGCGGAGCGCGTCGAGCATGACCCGCTCCTTGACCGCCTCCCAGTCCCGGCGGAACGGCCGCTTCCGGTCCCGGCCCATCCGCGCCGCGATCATCGGCGACTTCGCCTGACGTATCTCGTCCTCGTCCGGTTCGCCCGCGAACTTCTGGGCCTGGAAGTAGTGTTCCGTCGTCGGCCACGTCTTCTTCTTCAGCACGATTGGGTGAGCCGAGAAGTTCGAGAAGCAGCCGTACTCGTCGCGGGTGGAGTAGAAGTTGATGACGGCCGGTGGCGTGGCTTCGCTCATACGGACTCCATCGAGGTGAGTGAGGGTGAGATGCAGAGAGGGTATCCGTCGCGAAGGTCGGCAGTTTTTCCGATCTGACCTCTGACTTCTGACCTCTGACCTCTGCATTCCATCAATTGCCGATGCAAACCACGCACGTCGGCTTGCGGGCGAACGGGCCTTCGAGGTTGCACGTCGCCACGATCAGCCGCCCGCCGACCGCGATCGGCCCGGCGTACACCATGCCCGGCGACTGCGTCGCCGCGTCCTTGCCGAGATCGACGACCACCTTGCCGTTGCCGGTCGTCAGGTCGAGGGCGTGGACGGCCCCTTGCAGGTCGCCAACGTACACCGCCTTCCCGACGACCGCGGGCGGGGCGAAGACCGGAACCTTCGCGTCGTACACCCAGCGGCGTTCCCCGTCGGTGACGGCGAACGCCCGCACCTTGCCGTCCGTCGCCGTGCAGACCGCGAGGTCGGTCGTGAGCGCCACGCACCCAACGACCCCGGCGGGGACTTCTTTTCGCCACTTCGGGTTGCCGGTCTTCAGGTCGAACGCGGCCACGTCCCCCTTCGCGCCCTTGAGCTGCGCGTAGTAGTAGCCGACGGAGCTGCCGGACACGACGACCGTGTCGCCGACGACCGACGCCCCGCCCCACGGGTTGAACTTCAGCGGCTGCGACCAGACCGTCTCACCGGTGGCGGCGTTCAGGCAGTAGATCGCCCGCTCGCCGACCCTCTCCTGATCGAGGAACGATGTGCAGACGAGCACCTTGTCGCCGATGACGTTCACGGGGGCATCGACGTGCCACTTCTTTTCGCCCTTGCGCCACTCGACCTTCGGCGTCGGCTTCAGCAACTGGTCCTCGCTCGGCGGCACGGCGAACGCCGGGTCCTTCTTCTTCTCCTCCTCGTACTTCGCCTGCAGCTCCTTCCACTTCGCCTCCTGTAGGTTCGGCACGGCGGCGGCCGCGACCGGCTTGCCGTCGAGCGTGAGCGAAGTCGGATCGACGCAGAACGCCCCGGCCGCGCCGCCGCCCATGAACACCTTGCCGTTCGCGATGGCGGGTGCGCCTTCGAGGTGGATCAGTTCGCCGGGCAGGGTGAGCTGCCAGAGCGGGCGGCCGGTGTCGGCGGCGAGGCCGTGGAGCGTGCCGCCGGCGTCCTGGTGCATGCCGTCGCCGACGACGAGCAGGTTCCCGGCGACGGCCGGCGACGACACGGACGCGAGCCGCAGGTACGGCACGGCCTTCGACCAGACCGGCTGGCCGCCCGCCTTCAACGGGACGACGTCGAGTTGCGGCTGGTTGAACGCGCCGAGCCGCGAGAGGAACAGGTTCTCGCCGACCGGTACGGGCGACGCGATGAAGTGATCGTTCGACTTGATCGCCCAGAGGACTTTCGGCGACTCGTGGACGGCGACGCCGTCGGCGTTGCCGGTGCGGGCCGGGTTGCCGCGGTACGTCGCCCACGGGTCGGCGGCGGTGGAAGGAAGAGTGAGCAGTAGAACGAGGAGAAGTGTTCGCATCCTAGCCCTCAGAAAGTCGCATCGAATAAGGATGCGTCAAGCCGGCTTGGGTAGTTGTGCAACTACTGTATGCCCAGGTAAGTGGAACGAGCCGAGTCCCGTTTTCGTCGGTTTCCAACCCATTTCTAAACCGGCGACAATAATACCGCGAATCACGCGCGGCGTGACTGCGTTGGGTAAGACCTGACCCAATTTGTGTCCCGGTGCAACTTCGTTCCAGGACATTGGTTTCCTAAACCCACTTAACAGTCGCTGTCCGGCAGGTTCGACTTGTTGAACACAGACGTGCAAACCCAGGCCATCAAACTGATCCTCCGCTACATGGTAGCGGTACTTCACGCCATTCACCGTAATGGTCCGCGACCACTTCTTGCGCATGCCCATGTCATCACCCATCGCCTGATCGTCGATAATCAATTCACCTTCACGCTTACCGGCGTCGCCGCGACGGTCACGTCCTTCTCGACCGCGGCCGCGCTGCCGTGACGGACCTCGACCTTGTACGCCCCCGGCGGCAGCGCGAACCGCGGGGCCAGCCCGGACTGCCCGCCGCGGCCGTCGGCCCCAGTCACGGTCGCGCCGGCGACCCGTTGGCCGTTCGCCTTCACTGTCACCTTGCCGCCGACCGGCACGCCGGCCAGCACCACCGGCGTCCGCTTCGCCTCGCCGGCCGCGCCGAACAGCACGGCCGAGTCCTGCCCCTCGTTCGCCAGGATCAGGTCGAGCCGCCCGTCGCCGTTCAGGTCCGCGAGGCACGCCGCCTGCGAGTTGAAAATCTTCTGGCTCACCCCCAGCGCCGCCGATTGGTCCGCGAACGTGCCGTTGCCGTTGTTCTTGAAGAACACGTTCGCGCCGCGCAGCCGCGTCACGAGCAGGTCCGGGTGGCCGTCGTTGTCGAAGTCGCCCCACGCCGCGCCGACCGCGCCGGGGATCGGCTTCGCCACGTCGCCGGCCGCGGCCGTCGCGTCCGCGAACGTGCCGTTCCCGGCGTTCTTGAACAGCCTACACCCGCCGTCCGGCTGCGGGACGAACAGGTCGATCTTGCCGTCGCCGTCGAAGTCCTCCGCCGCCGGGCCGACCCTCCCGGCCTTGAATTTCAAGCCGGAATCGGCCTTCGGCTCGAACCGCGTGCCGGCGTGGACGAACAGCAACCCTGCGTACACGAAGTCCGGCCGGGCGTCGCCGGCGAAGTTCGCGACGGTCAGCGTGTCGCCCTTCAGCGTCTCGCCGCCGAGGCCCCACGCCGCGGACGCGTCCTCGAACAGCGGCTTGTTCCCCGGCCCGCCGCCGGGGTTGAAGTAGAACGCCGCCTCGCCCTCGCCGTGGACGACCTTCAGCACGAGCCGGTTCTTCCCCGCCTTCAGTTTCAACGTCAGGCTCACCTGATCGGCGGCCGCCTGCCGTGGGGCGTTGTCCGCGTGGACCCGCTCGCCGTTGAGGAACACGGTCAGCGAGTCGCGGGAGCCGAGTGACACCGGGATGTCAGCCGCGGCCGGCATCTCGATCTCGCGGTGCAGGTACGTCGCGCAGTTCGCGCCGAACGGGGCGAGGGTCGCGACCCCGCCGTCGGCGAAGTCCGCCTTCGTCCACTTCACCTCCATGTCCCGCTTGCCCTTGTAGACCTTGTGCGGGTCGAACGGGTCGGCCTCCGGGCCGAACGCGGTGTCGTAGTTCTTCTGCGGGCCGTCCTTGTGCCGGAACGGGCCGACGGCGTGCCAGTCGCCGAGCTTCGGGACCGGCAGCTTCGCCGCCGCGTCCCGGCCGCGGAGGTTGCGGTAGAGCCGCAGGCCGTGGAACCCGTTGGCGAGCAACACGTCCGGGTGGCTGTCGGCGTCGGCGTCGAGCCACGCGGCGGCGGTCAGGTTGTAGCACGCCTCTTTCGGCAAGAGCCGGGAGTCGTCGCGGAACTGGCACTTGCCGAGGTTCGTGAACAGCCGCGGTCCGGAGGCCGTGGCGACGAGCACGTCCGGCAGGCCGTCGGCATTGTAGTCCGCCCACACGACGGCCCGCGCCCCGCCGGTCAACCCTAACGACACTTCGGAGAAGCCGTCGCCGGTGTTCTGCAAAAGCATCACGCGGTTCGCGCCCACGAGCACCACGTCGAGCTTCCCGTCGCCGTCGAAGTCGAGGGCGGACGCGGCCAGCGCGTCCGCGCCGGTCGCCCCGAGCGAGCCGAGGCGGTCGAACCCCGGCATCCCGGCCAGCCGGCGGATGTCGTCCCCGCCCCAGCCGGCGAAGTCCCGCTTCGGGTTGTAGTCCTGCAACTTCAGACTCGCCTTCAGCCGCTGGACCTTCGCGGTCTTCTTGTGCAGCGCCTCCTTGTCCCCGTCCATCAGGCACGGCACGATGACCTCCTTGCCGTCCACGATGTCCCGCACCACCGCGCCGAGCTTGTCCGCCTTCCCGGCGTAGCTGCGCAAGAGAAACGGCTCGCCGTGGGACATGCCCCACCACTCGCCCTGCGGGTACGCCTGATACCAACTGTTGCCGAAGTACGTCTCGCTCGCGCCGCCGTTGTGGAAGAAGACGGCCGCCTTGCCGACCTCGGCCCAGTTCATGATCTCCTGCCACTCGCCGGGGCGGAGGCCGCCGAAGCCGATGTTGTGCTTGATCTCGTCCTGCGGGTGCTTGCCCTTCACGTCCTCGACCTTCTTGTAGACGATCAGGTTCTTCTGCTTGTCCACCTTCGTGACGACCATCGTGACGACGTGCGTGGACTGCGCGATCATCGCCCCGAGGGAGAGCGGGGCCTCGACGTAGGCGGACGATCGTGAGGCGAAGAGGGCGAGGACGAGCAGGGCGACGGGAGCGCGGGACATGGGGTTCCTCCGCGAGCGGGTGTCACCAGTATCCGGGAAGTGAGACGCCGGGGCCAGTCAAGAGTTCCCGCGTAACGCCGTGGAACCCTGAGCGGAAGCGACGGGGTGGAGTGCCTTCACCCCGTCGCTTCCGCTCAGGGTCTACGCCCTATGCCCACCCCCACTTGACCGGCCACGCCGACGCGAAGACCACGAGCTTCTTCCACCGCGGAACCCGCACGCGGCGGGTGAACACGTCGAAGTCGCGCCCTTCGATCTCGGCGAGCAGCCCGCGGTACGTGCGGAACATGACGCGATAGATCGCCCGGCCACTCGGCGGGAGGAACGCATTTAGCCCCTCGGCCTCGGCGTAGTACCGCTTCGCTCGCTCGACCTGGAATTGCATCATCGCGCGGAAGGCCGGGCCGCGGGCCACCCACGATTCCGACGGGGAGTCGAACTTCGCGAGTTCGTCCTGCGGCAGGTAGACGCGGCCGCGGGCCAGGTCCTCGCCGAGGTCGCGGAGGACGTTCGTGAGTTGGAACGCGATGCCCGCCGCCTCTCCGGGGGCCGCGGCCCGCGGGTCTTGGCAGCCCCACACCGGCAGGCACGCCAGGCCCACGGCGGACGCGACGCGGTAGCAGTAGGCGTGCAACTCCGCGAACGTGCCGATCCGCACCGGCTCCAGGTCCGCCTCGACGCCGGTGACGACTTCGTGCAGGAACTTCGGATCGACGTGGAAGGTGAAGATCGTGTCCCGCAGCGCCGGATGAATCGGGTGCGAGTCGTCGCCGGTAAACGCGGCCTGAAGGGAGTCCCGCCAGGACCGCAGTTTCGCCCGCTTCTCGGCCGCGTCACCGGGTTCGTCGGAGAGGTCGTCGGTCAGCCGCATGAACGCGTAGAGCGCGTCCATCGCCCGCCGTTGGTCCGGCGGCAACAGGCGGAACGCGAGGGCGAAGTTGCTGGCCGACGCGCGGACGACGGCGCGACAGGCGCGGTACGAGTCCGCAAGGGAAGGTTCGAGAAGGATTCGGCCGATGGTCACGGGAACGTCACGCGGACCGGCTGGCCGACGCGGAGCGGCGGCTTCCCGGCCGGGGCCGGGTCGGTCACCCGGACGCGGACCTCGAGCACGTTCGTCGGCTTGCCGTTGAGCAGGTCCACGCCGCCGGTCTTCGGGAGGAACGCCGTGCCGATCTGCTCGACCGTGCCCTCGTAGGTCAGGCCGGGGGCGCTGTCGTCGGAGATGACGACCTTCGCCCCGTCCTTGTCCCGAATCTTGTACCCGAACTCCGGCACGATCTCGGCCTTCACGTACCGCGTCCCGTCCGGGATGAGCCAGAACATCGGCACGCGGGACTGCGGGTACATGACCTGCCCGGCCGCGACGTTCAGCCGCTCGATCACGCCGCCGGTCTCGGCCTTCAGCTCGGAGTGCGTCATCGCGTCCTTGATCCGCTCGACCTCCGCCTGCGCCGCCTGCGATTGGAACACGGCCGCGTCCACGGCCGCGGTCACGGCTTCCTTCTCCAACATTGCAAGGTCGAGGGTCTTTTCCTTGATCTGGTTCTCGGCCGTCTCCACGAGGGCCTCGGCCCGGAGGAAGTCCGGTTCGTCGCGGACCGTCCTCGGAGTACTGCCCTCCGTTTTGGTGACGCTGAATTGAATTTGGAAATTCTTGCGGACGGCTTCGAGGACTTCCTTCGCCTTGTCCCGCTGCTGCGTCGCGTTCGTGATCGCGAGCTTCGCCTTGTCCACGAGGACCGCGTGCTGCGCCTGCTTGCCGAGGGCCGTCGTGTGGGCGCGAATCGCGGCCTGGACCATCGCTTCGGCCTTCTTTAGTTCGCCCTGGAGCTGCCAGTCGTCGAACTTCACCAGCGCGTCGCCGGGCTTCACCGTCTGCCCTTCCTTGACGTGGACCTTCGCGACCTTGCCGGCCTGCAGGTGCGCGGGGAGGAAGAACGCCATCGGCTCCGTCTCGGCCGCGACCGTCCCCTTCGCGACTAGTCCTTCCACGACCTTCGCCGGGGGCGCGGGGTTGCCGCCGGCCCCGCCGGGGGTGCCGCTACCGTTCGAGAGTCGGTTCGCGCCGATCAGCGTGGCCGCGGCCAGGCAGACGCCGGCCACGATCGGGATGACTTTGAATCGGCTCATCGGGCTTCCTCCGTCCTCACTCGCCGGCCACGACCAGTGGGACCTCGTGTTCGGTCAGGTTGCCGTCGTCGAGGTGGTAACACACGTCAACGTACGGCAGCATCCGCTGGTCGTGGGACACGACGAAAATCGTCGCCCCGCGGCTGTGGGCGGCGTCGCGGAGCAGTTGAATCACGGCCTGGCCGTTCTCCCAGTCGAGGGCGCTCGTCGGCTCGTCGGCGAACAGGAACGTCGGGTTCTTCACCAACGCCCGGCCGATGGCCACCCGCTGCTTCTCCCCGCCGGAGAGGGCGGACGGCTTCTTGTTCCGCTGGTCGAGCAGCCCGAGGCGGTCGAGCATCTCGTCCGCCTCCCGGCGGGCCTCGCCGCCGGTCAGGTTGTTCCCCCACTTCAGGACGATCTCCAGTTGCTGCGCCGCGGACAGGGCCGGGAACAGGTTGTACCCCTGGAAGATGAACCCGGTATGCTTCCGCCGGAACTCCTCCCGCGCCGCCTCCGAGAGCGACCACACGTCCACGAACCCGGCGGCGTCTTGTGGCCGCGTCAGCACCTGCCCGCCGTCCGGCCGGAGCAGCCCGGACAGGACCGCGAGCAGGGTGGACTTGCCGCTGCCGCTCGGCCCCATGAGGAGGGCGAGCTGGCCGGGGTACAGGTCCACCGAGACGTTCCGCAGGGCGGTGCGTTGCGTCGCGCCGTCGCCGAACGTCTTCAGCAGGTTCACGGCCCGCAGGCACGGGCTTCCTCGGCCGACTTCAACCACGGTCCCGCCTTCCGTTAACGGAGCAGACTCATCGGCTCGATACTTCGCACGCTCCGCAGGGCGATCAGCCCGGCCAGGAGCGCCATGGCCATGGTGACGACGGCCGTACCCGCCATCACCTCCCACCGGAGGATCACCTGCGTGCCGGCCGCCCGCGCGCCGGTGGCGAGCAGCAGCACGACCGGGTACGCGACGAGGATGCCGAGGACGCCGATCCAGAACGCCTGGAGCAGGACCATCGCGTACACCCGCGACCGGGGGATGCCGAGCGCGAACAGGGTCGCGTACTCCTTGGCGCTCGCGATCGTGGCGGCGTAGAGCGTCTGCACCGTCACGATGGCCCCGACGATCAGCCCGAGCAGCGCGGCGTACCCGATGGCGATGCCGGCCTTCGTGCGGAACAGCCAGTACAGCCGCGTGCTGGTCGAGAACTCTTCCGCCGTGTGGACCGACATGTCCGGGTAATTGGCCCGCAACTCCGCGGCCAACTGCGTCGCCCGTTCCGGGGATTCGCACCGGGCGAGCAGGTATTTCGTGTGGTCCGGCGGCAGGAGCGCGCCCATAAGTTCGCTCGCCGTGTAGTGCGAGCAGAGTACCCACGGGGCGGCGAGGCTCTTCAGCCCCTTCACGCTACCGACCAGGCGCACCTCCTTGCCGTTGATCTTCGCCGTCTGGTTCACCTGCGTCATGCCCATCCGCTTCATGTCGGAGTCGTCCATGACGATGGCGAACGGCTCCGTGAGGGCGATCCGCAGCTCCGGCGACAGCACGTCCGGCACGCCGGCCGGCCCGAAGTGGCCGAGCAGGAAGCAGAGGTCGGTCCCGCCGTCCGGCTTCTGGAAGTTGGCGAAGTTCGCGATGTACGGCTCCGGCGGCAGCACGCCCGGATGCTCCCCAATGCGGCCGAGGTAGCTGATCGGGATCGGCTGGCCGAGGTCGATGGCTTCCGTCCCCTTCGAGCCGATCCAGACGGTCGTGTCGTAGGTGTGATCGACGGGGATCGAGGTGATCGTGAACAGGCCGAGAAGAAGGCCGAACTGGAGCGCCATCAGCACGGCCGAGAACGCGACGGCCCCGACGCCCGCCATGTAGCGGGTTTTCTCGTGCCAGAGTGTCTGTAAAGAATACGCCATGTTCCGTGTGATTCGCGTCGCCGTCAGACGGCCTTCGGCAATTCGCACAAGTCGCCACTAATGTATAAGTGGTGCCACAGTTGCGTTGCCGTCACCGCCGTCAGGCCCATTTCCAAGCCCGTGCGGGCGAATCCTCGCTTCAGCTTCGCCAGTTTCGCTGTCTCCACCTGGACGGCATCGTAATCGAAGTATCCCGTCTTCGCCATCGATTCCCGGCTCATCACCTGCTGGACCCATTTTTCGGTCCCGCTCGTGGCGAAGGCGTCCATCGGGGCGCGGAACATGTGCTTCCGCCGCCACGCAACCTCCGCAGGTAGCCAGCGTTCCGCAACCTTCCGCTCGATGTACTTGTCCGTCAGCCGCCGGAGCTTCCACCGCGGGTGCAGCGTGGCCAGGAACGATAGCACATCCTCGTCCAGGAAGGGATACCGGGCTTCCACGGACGAGTGCATCGCCACCCGGTCGCCCTTCGACGCCATCAGGTGGCCGGGGAGCATCACCCGCGCCCCGATCAGCATCTGGCGGTTGAACGGGTGCCAGTCGTGCAGCTTCCGCGGCAGCTCCAGGTCCTCGAACGCCGTGTGCCCGAGCATCTTGTCCCGCAACTCGCCGGCGAAGAACCGAATCTTGTTGAGGCTCATCAGCCCGTAGCAGTCGAGCCAGCCGTTGTGCCCGCCGGTCGCGGCTTGGGAACGGCGGATCTGCTCCATCGCGAACATCGGCTGCCCGGCCAGCCGCGCGCCGAGCCGCCGCAGACGGACCGCCAAGCCGGGGATGACGTCCGTGTAGCTCAGCATTTTGTGAATCTTGAACCACGAGTACCCGGCGATCCACTCGTCGGCCCCCTCGCCGGTGAGCGCGACCTTGAACCCGTTCTCGTGGACCTTGCGGGCGAGGTGCATCAACCCCAGACAGGACGTGTCGATGACCGGGCACTCGGCCGCGGCGATCAACTCCGGGTAGTCGGCCCGCAACTCCGCCGGGCCGCACGGCACGACGATCGGCTCGCAGCCGAGCGCCTTCGCGACCTGGAGCGCCTCCGACTCCTCGTTCAGCCCCTCGCCCTTGACGGAGATGGTGAACGTCGGGATCGGCCGGCCGAGGGCCTTGTTCGCCATCGCGACGACGAGCGACGAGTCCACGCCGCCGCTGAGGTACGACACGACCGGCACGTCGGCCCGCAGCCGCCGCTGGACCGCCGTGAGGAGTACGCTCTCGAACGCATCGACGGTTTTCTTCTCGTCCCGGCCGTAGTCCTCGTGCCCTTGGTCGGGGTAGTTGACCTCCCAGTAGACGCGCTGCTTCGTCGCCTCTTCCACCGACGTGCGGCCGAGTTTCAGGTGCAGGTAGCGGCCCGGCAGCAGCACCTGGATGCCGTCGAAGACGGTCATCGGCCCCGGCATGGCGAAGAACGTGAAGACGTGGTTCAGCCCGCGGAGGTCTGGCTTCGCCGTCACAAGGCCGCTGGCGAGGATCGCCTTGATCTCGGAGGCGAACAAGAGCCAGTCGGACCCGTCGTGCTTGATCGTGGTGAAGAACAGCGGGCAAATCCCGGTACGGTCGCGGCCGAGGACGAGCTCGTTCGACTTCGAGTCCCACACGCAGACGGCGTACTGGCCCTTCAAGTGGTCGAACAGCTTCTCGCGGTGGTCTTCCCACAGGTGCGGCAGAATCTCCGTGTCCGTGTGCGTGCGGAACTTATGCCCCTTCCCCTCCAAAAACTGCCGCTTCTCGGGATAGTCGAAGAACTCGCCGTTGAAGACGGTCCAGACCGTCTGGTCTTCGTTCGCAATCGGCTGCCGGCCGTCGGCGAGGCCGACGATGCTCAATCGCGTGTTCGCGAGGTGCAACCCGTCGCGGTCGAGGAACCCGTCCTCGTCCGGGCCGCGGTGGTAGATGGCCTTCGCCATCGCCGGCACGACCCCGCGCGGGGCCGGCCGCTTGCCCGACAGGTCAATCATCCCCGCGATGCCGCACATTCAACAAGTCCTCAAGAATGGCCCGCAGATGACGCGGACTTCGACGCAGATGAAGAGGATAAAGACAAGACACGATGCCGTACCGTTTCACACACCTTGCGTTTGATTTCTGGTTTGGGCCGAAATTCAACAGCAGCCCGACTTCAATGTCCGTGGCCCGGAGGTTGTTCAACAACTGGGCGTGGTGTTCGTCCGCCAAGCGTTCGACCGACTTCAACTCCACGATCACGCACCCGGCCACGAGAAAGTCGGCGTAATAATCGCCGACTTCAACGCCCTCGTAGTAAACCTTCATCTGCGCCTACGGAATGGCCGCAATTCCCTGTTTTTGAAACGCCACCTCCATCGAGTTCTGGTACACCTTTTCGAGGAATCCCCACCCGTGCGTGTTGTACACCTTGTAAAAGGTGGCGATGATCTGGTCGGTCACCTCGGCGTGTTTGTACCCGGCTGCCGTCATCGCCCACCTCCTTTCATTTATCTCTTCCGTCTTTTCATCCTCTTCATCTGCGTCGAAGTCCGCGTCATCTGCGGGCCATTCTTTGTTGGTACTTCAGCACCTTCCGCGTCATGAACCACCGGACGCCGCGGGGGAACACCCGCTTGCCGAACCAGACCCACCACGACACGAACCCGACGGCCCGCTCGCGGGTGTTCCGCTCCAGGCTGCGGACGACCGCATCCGCCACCTCGTCCGGCGGCTGTGCCCCTTCGAAGTCGAGGTAAATCTGCCCCTCGTTGCGGAGCAGGTGGCGGTTCAGGTCGTCGCTCCGCACGAGGCCCGGCAGCACGAGCAGCACGTCGATGCCGAACCGGGCGAACTCGCCCCGCCAGGCTTCCGTCATGCCGACGAACGCGTGCTTGCTGGCGCAGTGCTCGCTCAGGCTCGGGATGCCGCACCGCCCGCACAGGCTGGCGAGGTTCAGCACCGCGGGCCGGTAGCCGGCGTCGGCACTCCGCGTCAGCTGCGGGACGCACAGCCGGGCGAGTTCCACCGGGGCGAAGAAGTTGATCTCCAGGACCTTGCGGTTGATCGCCTCGTCGCTCGTCGCGAACTCGCCGAAGCTGCACACGCCGGCGCAGTTCATCAACACGTCCAGCCCGCCGAACCGGGCGACCACGTCGGCCACCAGTTTCGTGCGGGCGGCCGGGTCGGTCAGGTCGCATGGGAAGATTTCCGCGTCCGTCCCGTGCAGTTCCTTCTTGAGCGTGGTCAGTTCCGCGACCGAGCGCGAGGTGAGCGCGAGCCTCGCGCCGCGCTTCGCCAGCCGGTCGGCGACCCGCCGGCCGATGCCCCGCGACGCCCCGGTGAGCAGCACCACCCGACCGCGCACGTCCCGCCGCATTCCGATCCTCGCGCCATATCCGGAAGGTCATTTTATGAGGAATGGGAAGGCGAACCACCGACCGACGGCCGCGAACCGACGGGAAACACTCAACTTTTGCCGTCGCGTCCGGCAAATTCGGCGGGCTGGGGCGATTGGGCCGGCCCGCCGCGGATGCCGAGGTTCAATAAGGAGGTGACGGAGGTGTGGGGCGCACAAGCCGTCCCGGTTCCGCGAGACGGCCGCGGTACGGTTGACGGTCCGGAGGGGCGGTGCTACGTTATCTGTCCTGGGGTCGTAGCTCAGTTGGTAGAGCGCTTGAATGGCATTCAAGAGGTCAGGGGTTCAACTCCCCTCGGCTCCACTCGGGGAACCCGCGAAGCCCGCCGACTCCGCTCGGCGGGCTTCTTCCATTTTCTCCTCCGGGGCCGGTTCCCCTTCCGCCGCTTGCTCGGCCTCCTTCACCGGCAGCTCCGCCCGCATCGACAGGTAGACGGCGTACCCGACGACGCCGAGGCCGATCTCCGCGAGCCGCAGCGTCAGCCGGCCGACCACGCCGGTCTGCTCCGGCCGGCCGAGGAGCGTGTACAGGTAGCCGAAGATCGCCTCCGCCCCGCCGACGCCGCCGGGGGCCGGGAAGAACGCCTGCGCGATGAACCCAATCGGCCCGACGATGAAGTGCTCGCCGAACGACGCCGGGTCCGGGTTCGGGAACACCCGCACGGCCGCGTGCAGGTACAGGATCATCACCCCCTGGGCGAACGCCGTGATCGGGATCGTTAGGTAGAGCAGCGTCGGCCGGCGGCGGTACATCACGGCCGCGCCCCACAGTTCCGCGAGCGTCGGGCCCATCCACTTCACCTTGCTTAGCCCCTCGCCGATCCGCTCGCGCCGGGATTGCGGGATGAAGCCGAGGACCACCCACCCGCCGACGGCCGCCGCGACGAGGGCGGAACAGACGGTGATGATCTTCGTCAGGTACGCGTTGTTCGCGACGAGCGGGTCGCCGGCGAGCCAGAACCCGCCGCCGATGATCGACGCGAACAGCAGTAGCCCGAAGAGGCCGAGCATCCGGTCCACGAGGACGGTCGCGACGGCCGCGGCCCGCCGCTCCGGGTGCTCCTTCGCGATGAAGACCGCCTTCAGCAGGTCGCCGCCGATGGAGCCGGGTAGGAGCGTGTTGTAGAAGTAGCCGACCATCCCCAACCGGTAGGCGTTGCGGACGGTGAACGGCAGGTCGAGCGCGCGGACGAGAAGATACCAGCGAAAGATTTGGCACGACAGCGTCACGGCCGTCAGCACGACCACGAGGGCGAGGAGCGCGAGGTCCGGCGTCTGGGTGAGCAGCCCCTTGATGCCGGGGCCGCCGCCCTTTGGCTCCCAGTTGCTGTAGAGGACGTAGGCGAGCAGCCCGAGGCCGATGGCCGTCTTCAGGAACCCGGTCACCAGCGACTTCTTCACGCCGAATCTCCTTCCCTGGGAGGGGGAATCATACGTCACGCCGGAAGATTGCACAACCGCGACACAGAGTAGTAGGCACACTCCGTGTGCCGTCTGCTGTCGGCCGCAAGGAGCGTGTCCCGTCACCCGCCGGCGACCATAGTAGTAGGCACACTCCGTTTCCCGTCTGCTGAGGGTCGCGGCGACTCCGACGAACTCGCCGACCCGCCAACGAGACGGCACACGGAGTGTGCCTACTACTCTGTCCCCGCGACCTGGAGAGGCTGCGCAAACTTGAGGGGCCGACCGTCGGAATTATTCCCGCGTTTCCGCCGGTTTTTCCCGCCGTCCCCGTTGCCGGCCTTCATACGGCCACTAGACTAACGGCAGCCGAATGGGTCGGCTACTCTCCACACACTTCTGGCAAGGGATCCAAGCCATGATGAGCAATGGTTTATCCCCGGACGTCGATTTCATCGAAGAACTCAAGCTCCGCCGCTGGGCCCGTGAGAACTACGTGCCCGTGGACCGCCGCGACAATGCGTGGCACCCGATCGTGCTCGAAGAAATGACCCGCAAGGACACGGAAAAGCGGGTCCCCTCGCTCGCCGGCTAATCCGGCCGAACCCCGCCCGCCGATAAACACGAAGCGAACCGTTCCTCAACGGGACCGGTTCGCTTTTGGCTTTTTCGGGCGCACGGGGGCGGCGGAATGGGGTTCTTCAGCGGCCGGGTCACGTTCCTCCGGTTCCGGGTGAACGGCCCGCGGGTCCACCACTTCGACGACGAGTTCCTCGACCGGCTCAAGAGCCGGGCCGCGGGGTCGTCCAAGCTCGCGTCCGCCGACGGCATCGACTGCGGGTGGGCCGCCGGCGAGCACGTCCTCGACACCGACTTCGGCCTCGCGAAGAACGTCGTCAACGACACCCTCCACTTCGACCTCCGCATCGACACGGACAAGCTGCCGTCCGACCTGATGAAGGCGTACTACGCCGTGGAGCTGAAGGCGCTGGCCGCGAACAACCCGAGCGGGTTCGCGAGCGCCCGGCAGAAGCGGGAGGCGAAGGAAGTTGCCCGCGACAGACTGGAACAGGAGGCGAAGGACGGCCGGTTCCGCAAGCGGAAGTGCGTGCCCGTCCTGTGGGACGCGCGGTCGAACGAAATCCTGTTCGGGGCCACGTCGCTCACGAACGTCGAGCGGTTCGCGATGCTGTTCCAGCAGACGTTCGGCCACGGCGTCGAGGCGATCACGTCCGGCAGCCGGGCGTACTTCCTGGCGGAACTCTACGAGCGGACGCGGAACGTCGAGGACTCCGCGCCGTCCGCGTTCATCCCGGACCTGTCTGCGGCGGACGTGGCGTGGATCGCCGACGAGTCGAGCCGCGACTTCCTCGGCAACGAGTTCCTCTTGTGGCTGTGGTGGCTGACGGAGATCGAGGGGGACACCGTGACGCTGTCGGACAACTCCGAGGCGACGGTGATGCTGGCCCGGACGCTGACGCTGGAGTGCCCGCGGGGGATGACCGGGCACGAGACGATCTCGCACGAGGGGCCGACGCGGCTGCCGGAGGTGAAGCGGGCGGCGCAGGCCGGGAAGTTGCCGCGGAAGGTCGGCCTCACAGTGGTACGGCACGGCGAGCAGTACGAGTTGACGCTGCACGCCGAGACGCTGGCCGTCGGCAGCGCGAAGCTGCCGAACGTGCCCGAAGACATCGTGGAAGCGCGGGCGAAGCTGGAGACGCGGGCGGACCAGATTCGGGCGCTGGTCGAGACGCTGGACCTGCTGTACGACGCATTCGGCCGGTCGCGGCACAGCAACGACTGGTCGAAGACACTGCCGCGGATGCAGAAGTGGCTGGCGAAGGAAGAGCGGCGGGCGGCATAGTAGTAGGCACACTCCGTGTGCCGTCGCGGGTTCGAGTCTTCGAGAACCCGCGAACGCTGCCTCCCGCGGGAAGCCTCTCGCGGAATCTCGCGGACTCGATTCCGCGGACGGCACACGGAGTGTGCCTACTACTATGAGTCACCCCACGAACACGCCGCCGGTGAACGTGTCCTCGAACGCGGTGTAAACCTTGAACGCCGCCGGCGTACCCGGCACGAGGTCGAGGCCGCGGTAGACCAGCACCTGCCCCTTCGCGCCGGGGGCCGTGCCGACCACCACGTCCGTCCGCCCGTCGCCGTCCACGTCCGTCACGCCCAGCCGCACGCCGTTGCGGGTGTTCGCGTCGCCGGCGAAGAAGTTCGCCAGCACACTCTGCTTGTTCGCACCCATCAGGTCCGCGCCGGCGAACGCCTGTACCCGCGGGCCGCCGCCCGGTCCGCCGCCGGCGATCACGTCCGCCTTCCCGTCGCCGTCGATGTCGCCGACGGCGAGGAACACGCCGTTGCGGAGCGTCGGCTCGAACGCGAAGAAGTCGCCGAACATCCGCGCCGGCTTGCCGGCCATGACCGACCCGGCCTCGTACCCGGCAACCCGCGGGCCGCCGCGGAACCCGGCCGACACGACCAGGTCCCTCTTTCCGTCGCCGCTCACGTCGCCGAGCGCGACGCGGGCACCGCCGCGGAAATTCGGGTCGTCGATGCCGAAGAAACTCGCGGCCTTCGTCAGGCCGTTCCCGCGATAAACGTCCACCCGCGGGCCGCCGCCCTGGTCCGGGGAGACCACGACCTCCGCCTTGCCGTCGCCGTCCATGTCCCCCGCGGCGACGTACACGCCGCCGGTGAACGACGGCTCGAACGCCATCAGGGTGGACAGCACGGCCTTCGACGCGCCGTCGAAGATGACCACGAACGATTGCGCCCCCGGCCCCGCGCCGACGACGTAGTCGGTCAGCCCGTCGCCGGTCACGTCCCCGCGGGCCACCCGCGTCTCCGTCCCGAACTTCGCGCCCCCCGGCAACGGCACGGCCGACAGATCGAACCGACTGATCTCCACGCCGGTCGCCGAGTCGATGGCGCGAACGACCGGCGGCCGGCCGGCGCTGCCGACGAGGACCTGCGACTTCTGCGGGACGATCGGCGTCGAGGAATAGTTCGCCTGGAACGTCGTCGGCGAGGTCGCGACCGCCACGACGCGGTTGCGGGACGTGACGCCGTCGGCCCACCGCACGAACGGGAAGATTTGGCCGTTGACCGCGACCGTCTCCGGGGCGACGAGGTCGCGCTCCACGCCGACGACGCCGACGAACGTGAACGGCGACGTGACGGCCGCGCCGTCGAGTGTGATCGCCGCCCCGCCGGGGCTACTTTGGAGGGTGACGCTGCCGGTCTGCGGCACGATGTCGCGGGTGGCCGTCGTCACGTTCCCGACGGAGTCGCGGGCGGTCAGCGTGAACCGGTAGAACACGTCCGGCAGCGTGTACGGCGTCCGCGTCGGGATGGTGACGCTCCCGCTCGCGATGCCGGGCGTCTCCGGGAAGAACGGCCGCGGCGGGGCGCTGCCCGTGAAGTAGTCCACCCGCCACGACAGCGCCGCCGCCGGCAGCGTGCCGTCCTCCGCGTCGGTCGCGCCGCCGGAGAAGCTCACGGTCTGGCCGGCGAAGAACGTCGTACCGACGGTCGGCGTGAGGATCGTCGGCGTCGGCGGTTGGTTCGTCGTGACGGTCAGCGTGGCCGCGGAGCTGGTCGCCGTGCCGCCGGCATTCGTGACGACGACGCGGAACGTCGCGTTGTTGTCCGGCAGTTGCACGTTGTCCAGGGTGAAGCTCGGCTGCGTCGCGCCGGGGATGTCCGCGTTGTTCCGCTGCCACTGGTACGTCAGCGGCCCGGTCCCGCTCGCCGTCACGGTGAACGTCGCGCTCTGCCCCGGCTGCCGCGTCACGTTCGCCGGCGGGGTGACGATTTGCGGCGCGCCGGTGAACCGGACGCGGAACACGGACCCCTGGTTCGTCCCGCCGTTGCCGCGGGACAGGACGAGCAGGCTGCCGTCGCTCCCCGCGTCGAGATCGACCGTGCCGAAGTCCGTCAACTCGCTGGCGAACAGCTTGTTCGTGCCGGTGGCCGCGTCGTACACGCGAATCCAATCGTTCGCGAAGTCGGCGAAGAAGTAGTCGCCGGCGTACTCGGCCGGGAACTGGGTCGTCGCCGGCCGGTAGAACGCGCCGCCGGTGATCGCGAACCCCTTGTCGGTCCCGCTCCCGTGGCCGTAAGCGACCAGCGGCCGCGTGAACGAGGGGAAGCTCGACTGCGTGAAGTCCCCCTCCGTGGCGGGCCACCCGAAGTTCCGCCCGGCGGTCAGGTCGTTGACCTCCTCGAACGTGTTCTGGCCCACGTCGTTCACGTAAATCCGGCTCGACGAGGGGTCCACGTCGAACGTGAACGGGTTCCGCAACCCGGCGGCGTAGATCGCGCGGAACACCCCGGCCGGGGCGGCGCTCAGCCCGGCGATCGTCGTCGGGTTGTCGGCCGGGATCGAGCCGTCCGGGTTGTACCGGAGAATCTTCCCGAACCGGGACGTGGCCGACTGCGCGTTGCTCGACGTGGCGTTGTCGCCGACGGCGACGTACAGCTTCCCGTCGGTGCCGAAGTGCAGCGCCCCGCCGTTGTGGTTCGACGCGGCCGCGTTCAGGTTCTCCAGATCGACGAGCACGACCTCCGACGCCGGGTTGATCGTGTTCCCCTCGACCGTGAACCGGCTGACGCGGTTGTGCAGCGGCGACGGCACCGTGTAGTAGAGGTAGACGAACCCGTTCGAGGTGAAGTTCGGGTCGAGGGCGACGCCGAGGAGGCCCCGCTCGCCGGTGCTGTTGACGGTCAGCGTGAGGGCCGTGGTGACCGTCAGCCCGTCCGCGGACGCGATCCGCAGCGCCCCCTGCTGCTGGGTGATGAAGAACCGGCCGTCGGGCGCTTCCTGCAGCGCCGTCGGCTGCGTGAGGTTGTCGATGAAGTCTGCCAGGGCGAACCCCGTCGGCAGGGTTACAGGCGTCGTCCGGTCTTCCAGCGCCACCACCGCGAGCCGCGAACGGGCCATGTGAAGGGTTCCCCAGGGGTCGGTGGGCGACGCCTCTAACTAGTATTACGACGGGCAACCTTTACCGTCCGTTGCCGCCGCCCTGGCCGGAATCCGCGACTTCCCCGGCCGATTCAGGCGGGCCGTTGCTTTTCTGCTAGGACCGCCTTACATCAATGCCGTCGGAGACGAACTTCCTCTACCCACACTTACGGAGACGGACCATGGCGATGTTCATCGGTGAAGGCCTGGTCGGCGACGGCAACGAGATCGCCCACATCGACCTGCTGATCGGCGAGAAGAGCGGCCCGGTGGGCGTGGCGTTCGCCAACGCGCTGGCGAACCAGAGCGCCGGCCACTCCAGCCTGCTCGCCGTGGTCACCCCGAACCTGATCTGCAAGCCGGCGACGGTGATGATCACGAAGGTGACGATCAAGGGCGCGAAGCAGGCCGTGCAGATGTTCGGCCCGGCCCAGGCCGCGGTCGCTCGCGCGGTCGTGGACAGCGTGGCCGAGGGGGTCATCCCGAAGGACAAGGCGGACGAGTACGTGATCGTCTGCGGCGTGTTTATCCACTGGCAGGCGGCCGACGACGCGAAGATTTACCAGTACAACTACGAGGCGACGAAGCTGGCCATCAAGCACGCGATGGGCGGCCTGCCGAAGATCGACGACATCATCGCTCGGAAGGGCGAGAAGCACCCGTTCAGCCCGAAGTAACCGCCTTCCATTTTGCATTTTTCATTTCCACTTTGCATTGGTCCGGATTGATTCTGAACCAATTCAAAAGGCGAAATGAAAAATGCAAAATGGGTCCCCTCCCGTGAGCCTGACCATGCCGAATAGCAGCACGCAGATTCCGGGGCTGACCGCATCGAAGCCGGCCGAGGAAAAGACTCGCATTCTGCTCCAACTCGACACCGACGCGATGCCGAGCGTGTTCGACCGCGTCGTCGCCATCGACAGCGGCGTGCCGCAACTGTTCAGCTACGGCGGTGTCACCCCGGCGACCGTGATGCCGCTCGTCCACGGCTGCGTCTTCACCCGCGGGCCGAAGGACCTGCACCGGACCGCGATTTTCGTCGGCGGGTCCGACGTGGCGGCCGGCGAGGCGCTCGTGCGGGAAATTCGCAAGCACCTGATCCCGGCGGCGCGGCTGACCGTGTCCGTCATGCTCGACTCGAACGGTGCGAACACGACGGCCGCCGCCGCGGTGCGGGCGGCGAGCAAGCACGTCAACCTGAACCAAACGGAGGCGCTCGTCCTCGGCGGGACCGGGCCGGTCGGCCAGCGGGTCGCCCGGCTGCTCGCCAAGCAGGGCGGGCACGTCCGCATCGGCAGCCGGGAGCTTGCGCGGGCGGAGGCGGTGGCCGCGAGGATTCGCGCCGACATCCCGAACGCGAAGGTGCAGGCGGTCAGCGTGGCGTCGTCCGGCGACGCGCCGAAGGCGCTGGCCGGGCGGGAACTCGTCGTCGCGGCCGGCGCGCCGGGGGCGGTGCTGTTGCCGAAGAAGGTCCGCGACGCGGCGAAGGACCTGCGGCTGATGATCGACCTGAACGGCGTCCCGCCGACCGGCATCGAGGGCGTCGAGTTGATGGACGCCGGTGTCGTCCGCGACGGCGTCATCGCCTACGGCGCGCTCGGCGTCGGCGGCACCAAGATGAAGATTCACCGCGCCGCCGTCGCCGCCCTGTTCGAGCGGAACGACGCCGTGCTGGATATCGACGAGATTTACGACATCGCGCTGAAGGTGCAGTGACCCGCTACTTGACCAGTTCCATCGCGGCCCACAGCGACGGGTCGTCCGCGAACGGGAAGTCTTGGTTCACCGCCAGGTACTGGTCGCCCAACTCCACGTCCCGCACGGCGTAGTAGATTCCCAGCCGCGGGTGCTGTTCCGGGTCGAACCCGCTCAGCACGGCCGCCGGCAGGAACGCCTCGACGCGGTAGCCCTTCTTCAGCGTCTCCGCCCTGAACGGCACGTCGGCGGCGGTGCACAGCGGCGCGTCCTGCAACGCGCGGTTGATCTTCGACTGCCCGAAGCTCGGCTCGTCCTTGTCGTCCCCGCCGCCGGCCGGCAGCAGGTAGAACTGGTGGCAGAACCGGCTGGCCCGGTGGCTCGTTCGGTCGCCGCGGGTGTCGATCCAGAGCATGACGCCGTCCGACGACCGCGGCTTGTCCGCGTCGCACTGCGGCGGCTGCTCCTTGCCCGTGACGGCGACCTGCACGCCGAGGCCGAACTCGTTCCACGCCAGCCGCACGTCCGCGAAGTTCTTCGCGTCGTCCAACTCCGCGAAGTTGTTCAGCCGCGCCGCCTCCGGCAGTTGGACGACGTGGTCGTCGTCGTCGAGGGGCATGGCCTTGTGGTACGGGACCGGGTGGCAGACCCGCACGAGGAACCGGTGCGGCACGACGGACGGCATGGGGGAAGTCCTTTCCGGGTCAAGCGGCCCAGTTTTCGAGCTTGAGGTTCGGGATGCCGGCGAAGTCTTTCGCGTTGCGGGTCACCAGCGTGGCGTTATTTGTCAGGGCGACGCAGGCGATGAGCAGGTCCGCGTGGCCCGTCCTCTTCAACGACTTCAGACCGGCGAGACGTTGGTATTGGTGACCGGCAACGGGGTCGAACACAGCGACGGGAAACCGAGAAAGGAACGTCTCCGTCTCGTGCAACCGGTCCTGCATTCGCAGCACGTCGGCGGGGGTGGCGGCCTTCAGCACGGCGTCGAGCCGACCGCGGAGGGCCTCGGCCCGAACGAAGATCGGCAGGCCGACCTCTTGGCAGGCCAGGGCCGCTTCGACCTTCGGCCGGGCGAGCGGGTGGTTGTGAAACGCGAGCGTGAGCGTGTCGGAGTCGAGGAGGAACGTCATTCACCGTCCTCGTCGGGGTGGCGGTCACCCACCGTGCCGAGGACCTTCCGTTGCGCGTAGATCGCGGCAATCTCGGCCTCGGCTTCGGCCTCTCGTTCCGGCGTCCACGCGGCAAGCGGCGTCGCCGCCGGCTGCGGTGTTCGCAGCCACGCGGCGACGGCCTCCCGAACGAACCGCCACTCGTCCCCGACCCGTCGGCCGACCAGCCGCCCCGCGTCCGCCTCAGAGCGGACGACCTCTTCTGCCACCCGCAAGTACGCGGCGGCCTCCGCGAGCGTGAGCACGTCCAGGGGTGAGTATGCCACGCCGTTCGTCGAAGGTATCGTCTCGGTGGCCATGTCGCGTCCCTCAATCCCCCTGCGGGTGAACTTTCGCCGTCGTCGGCGGGTTGAGCAGGCTCTTCGCCAGCACGTCCTTCGCCCGGTCGAACTCCGGCTGCCACAGGATTTCCGGTTGGCCGGTCTTCATGCAATCCCGAATCTTCGCGAGCGTGTTCCGGGCCATGTGCGGGCACTTGTTGCACGCGCAGGTGATGCCCGGAACCGGTAGGTACTTGTGGCGCGGGAACCGACTTTCGAGTTGCCACATCATGTTCGGCTCGGTCGCGACGATGAACTCGACCGGCTCGGCGAAGCCGCCGACGTGCTTAATCATCGCTTCCGTGCCGCCGATGAAGTCGGCGTGTTCGAGGATGTTCTTCGGGCACTCCGGGTGCGCGATCGTCTGGGCCGTCGGGTGCAGCTTCTTCATGCGGACGAGGTCGTGGACGCTGAAAATTTCGTGCACCATGCACGACCCGTCCCACAGGATCATCTTCCGGCCCGTCACCTCCGACAGGTAGCGGCCGAGGTGCTTGTCCGGCACGAACAGGATTTCGTCGGTCTCCGGAATCTTCCGCACGACCTCTTCGGCGTTGCCGCTGGTCACGACCCAGTCGGACAGCGCCTTCACGGCCGCGCTGCTGTTGATGTACGTGACGGTCTGAAACCGCCGGCCGTTCTCGCGGAGCATTTCCTGGTAGCGGTGCAGCTTCTCCGGCGGGCACGAGTCCACGAGGCTGCACCCGGCCTGCAGGTCCGGCAGCAGCACCTTCTTCGTCGGGTTGAGCATCTTCGCGGTCTCGGCCATGAACAGGACGCCGCAGAAGACGATGACCGGCGTGTCTACCTTCGTCGCCTCGCGGGCGAGCTTGAGGCTGTCGCCGGTGATGTCCGCGAGGTCCTGGATTTCACCCTCCTGGTAGTAGTGGGCGAGGATGGTCGCGCCGATCTGCTTCTTGAGGTCGAGGATTTCGGCGGAGATGTCGTCGAGGACGGCCGGCATGACAGGCTCCCTTGTTTTTCGCGTGGCGGAGGGTGAACCCACGGGTTCGGTTGTTTCAAGTATCATACTCTTCGGCCGAACAATCATGTAGAATTGCGGACCGGGACGAGGGGAAAACTCGATGGCGACGGCGACACGACCGCTCACGATGGCCGACCTGTTGGCGATGCCCGACGACGGCAAGCGGCGGTGGCTCATCAACGGCGAGCTTCGCGAGGAAGACATGACGAAGCGGAACCGGTTCCACTCGATCACGATGGCCCGGTTGACGGGTGAACTGTATGCGTGGTGGAAGCAGCAGAAGCCGCCCCGCGGGGAAGTCGTTTGTGGCGAGTCGGCGGTCCAACTGACGGAGGACGAGACGACCGGGTTCGGGGTCGATGTGGCCTACGTCCCGGCCGACGTGATGGTACGGCAGACCGACGAACACACCATCATCCACGGCGTGCCCGCCTTGATCGCCGAAATCCTTTCGCCAAGTAGCGTCGTCGAAGCACTTCACGAGAAGATCGACGCCTACCTCGCGGCGAACGTGCCGCTCGTCTGGGTCCTCGACCCGCACGACCGCACCGTCACTATCTACCGGCCCGGCGAAGAGCCGACGTTCGCGAATGCCCGCCAGGAACTGACCGGCGAGAACGTGCTGGCCGGCTTCCGCGTGCCGGTGGCGCAGCTGTTTGAATAATGTTCAAACCATTTCGGCGACGGGACGCCCCGCGGGTCTACTTGAGGTTCCTCACGAGAATGACCGTCAACGTGAACGCGAGGATGAAGAACAGGCCGGCGATGAAAATCGTCGATGTCCACTTCTGACGCCGGGAAGCGACCTTGAACCCCCAGGAGTCGTTCTTGATCCACTGCCGCAGTTCCGTGGCCATCTCCGCGGCCGATGGGTAACGGTCCCTCGGCCGTCGCGACATGGCCTTCAGGCAAATCGCCTCCAACTCGGGGGGCAGGGGTAGCGGGGTCATGTCCCGCGGCCGCGGGGGCGGGGAGTTGGCCTTCTCGAACATGACTTCGTACGCGGTCCCCGTCCACGGCAACTGACCCGTCAGGATCTCGAACAGGCCGACCCCCAGCGTGTACACGTCCTGGGTCGCCGCCGTCGTCGGCTTCTCGCCGAACTGCTCGGGCGCGATGTACGACGGCGTGCCGACGATCTGTCCGGTCCGGGTCATGCTCTCCGTGAACCCGTCCGTCGGCCCGCCCGCGTCCTCGGCCGCCAGGTCCCGCTGTTCGCCGAACCCCTTGGCGATGCCCCAGTCGATCAGGACCGCCGCCCCGTTCGGATCGACGATCACGTTCGCCGGCTTCGCGTCCCGGTGGGCGATGCCCGATTGATGGGCGAAGTGAACGGCGTCGCACGCCTGACACAGCGCGCGGAGCAGGCGGTAGAATTCCGCGTTCCCGGACAGTACGGTCGCCCGCAGGTCGGGGGACGCACGCCGGGGCGGGTCCACCCCCTCCGTAAGGGCCGTCGTCCCGCGCTGGTTCGGCCGGCGGACGTGGAACGCGCGGGCTTCTTCCTGTAAGTTCCGCCCCTCGACGTACTCCATGACGAGGAACGGCCGCCCGGACCCGGCGTGGACGCCGTAGGTATAAACCTGCACGATGTTCGGGTGGCGGAGGTTCGCCGTGAGTTGAATCTCGCGGAGGAACCGTTGCCCGCGCACGCCGGTGAACTCTTGGGTGAACTCCTTGATCGCCACGAGTCGCCGGAGGGCGTTGTCGCGGGCGAGGAGGACCCGGCCGCTTCCCCCGACGCCGAGGACGCGCTGGACCGTGTACCCTTGCACCAGTTCCGGTTCGCCGAGGTCGTCCGACACCCCGCCCGTGCTCGACTCCGGATTCGTACCCGGTTCGCCGTCACGAACTTCGGTGGCCGGGTCGCTCGGCTCGGGAACCGGAAGGGCGTGAGCTTTCGTGATGATGATCGTCGCGAAGTTCGCCTTGTACTCGTCCGGGTGCGCCGCGATGAGGCCGCTGTAAATTTGCGTCGCCTCCCGGACCCTCTCCTCCGCGTCCGCCGGCCGCCCGAGCCGTTCCAGCGACCGGGCGGATGCGAGGTAACAGTTCGCCTCTTCCGCCCGGAACCGGGGCTGCGCCCGGTTAGCCTGGAACATCGCCGCGAACACCCCGGACGCCTCCAGTAGGGCCGCCACCGCCTCTTCGTCGCGGCCCATGCCCTGGTAGATTTGCCCGAGGTTCGACAACTGGCGGGCGAACTGCTCTTGCAGCACGGGGTCTTCGGCCGCCGCCCCGGCCCGCCCCCGGAGCATCGCCACGGCCGCCCGCTGGGCGGCGACCGGCTGGTCGGCCATCCACTGCTCGATGTCCCAGGCGAGGCCCCGGACCGAGTGGTAGCGGGCGGCGCGCTCTGGGGCGAGGGCCTTCCGCACGACGGCGTCGAGGGCCGCGTCCACCCACGGCGCGGCGGCGGCCGGCCGCGGGGCCTCGGCCGCGTGGTCCCCGGTCGGGTGCGGCGGGCGGCCGGTCAGGATGTGGAACAGCACCGCCCCGAGGCCGTACACGTCCGTCCGCTCGTCGTGCAGGTGCGTCGCCTTGGCGGCCTGCTCCGGGGACCAGTACGCCGGGGTGCCGCCGCCGGTGCTCGCGGCCCGCGGTTCCGCCGCGTCCGGCCCCGGCGCGGTCTCGCCGCCGCACAGCCGCTTCGCCAGCCCCCAGTCCACCACCAGCGTCTCGCCGAACGGCCCGAGGAGGACGTTGCCGGGCTTCAGGTCGCGGTGGATGACGCCGCGGCTGTGGGCGTAGGCGATCGTCTCGCAGACGGCGAGGAACCGGGCCAGCAGCCGGCGGAGGGCGACCCACTGCTCGTTCGTCAAGGACGTCGTCGGGCCGGCCCGGTGGAACGCCGCGATCGCCTCGCCGAGCGACTGCCCCTCGATGAACCGCATCGCGTAGTGCGGGTGGTCGCACCCGTCCCGCGGCCGGGTCAGGCCGTACACCGGCACGACGCCGGGGTGTTCCAGTTCGCCGGTGACCTCGGCCTCGAAGATGAACTTCCGCCGGTACCAGTCCTTGGCCCGGTGCCGCGGGTGGATGTCCTTGAGCGCCACCCGGCGGTTCAGTTCCGAGTCCTGGGCGGCGAACACCCGGCCCATGCCGCCCTTGTTGTGGAACGTCGTCGGCGTGTACCGGCCGCCGGTCGGCGGGTCGGCGTCGTCCGGGAGAGCGGCCGGCGGGTACCGCGGCGGGACGTAGTCCGACGGCGTCTGCTGCGTCGGCGTCGGCGCGTTCGGGTCCGGTTCGGCGGGCGAGTACGACGGCGTTTCCCCGTCCGCGGGCGGGCGGAACGAGGGGGTCGGCTCGGCGGGTGGGTCCACGGGGTCGGGCATCGTGTTGCCATTACACCGGCAACCGCCGCGACTTTCAACAATTGATCGGACCGATTACGGCCGGGGGGTCGGCGGCGCGGTCGGGGCCGCCTCCACGCCGACGGCCGCGAGGTACTCGGCGACGGCCCGGTAGTACGCCCCCAAGAGCGCCGCCACCTTCACCTGCGCCTCGGCGGCCGCGATCTCTTGCAGATTCAGGTCCACCAGGCTCGTCCGCTGCCGGCGGAACGACTCCGTCTCCAGGTCGAGCACCCGCCCCGCCTGCTTGTATTCCTCGCGGGCCTTCCCCAGCCGCTCGTAGGTTTGCACCAGTTCCGAGATCGCGTCCTGCACCTGGGCGGTGATGTCGTCCCGCGCGTACCGCTCCTGCGCCAGCAACTGCGCGAGCTGCCCCTGTGCCGTCCGCAGCCGGCCGAGCGCCTCCCGCCGCTGCGCCTCCAGCTCGAACGTCACCCCGAACTCGGCGTTCGTCCGGTCGGTCGCGAACGGCCCGGTGCCGATGAACGTCTTCTTCGAGTTCCCCACGTCCTGCGCCGCGGCGGCGAACAGGTTCACGCCCGGTAGCGTCCGGTTGCGGGCGAGCGCGAGGTCCGTCCCGGCCCGCTCCTTGAGCAGCCGGAACCGCTCCAACTCCGGCCGGAGGCCGAGCGCGGCCTGCACGTCCGCTTGAAGCTGGGCCGGGTTCGGCGGGGCCGGGGCGGCGTCGAAGAACGCCGCCGGGAGCTGGCCGGCCTGCGGCACGACCGGGTCGCCGGCCGCGTCGCGGAGGAACAGCGACAGGCGGATGGCCGCCTGCTGGAGTTGCCGCTCGGCCGCGAGCGTCGCCTCGCCGCGGGCGGCGACGAGCCGCTGGTTCAGGGCCGGGACCGTCTCGCCGACGAGGCCGCCGCGGAACTGCTCGTCCAGGAATGTCTGCCGGTTCTGCGCGAGCTTCAGCAGTTCCTGCGTGATCCGGTACTGTTCCCCGGCCGCGACCCACAGCCAGTACGTCTGGGCGGCCGAGCGGAACGCGTCCAGCCGTGCCCGGCGGATCGTCGGGTCGGCGAGTTGTTCCTGAATCTGCGCCTGCCGCAGCGCGACGCGGCGGCGGTCGATGGGGCGGTCGCGGAACAGGGGGATGGTGAACCCGGCCCGGAACTCGCCGCCGTCGGCCGTCTTCCGGTCGCCGTAGTAGATCGGGAAGTTGCCGTCCCCGAGCCGCCACCCGGCGAACACGCTCGCCCCGTTCGACAGGACCGGTTGTTCCGCGGAAACGTCCAGCCGGCCGTTCGAGAAGCTCCCGTTCTGGTCGGACCCGCGGGCGCGGAGGACGGTGTCGAACGCCCCTTCCGCGGACAGCCGCTGGCCATTCGCGATGGTCCGTTCCTGTTCGATGGCGAGGAGCAGCGGGAAGTTCGTGCCGACGCTGGCGAGCACGTCGTCGAGGGCGAGTTGTGATTGCTTCGCGACGTTCGGCGACGGGGGCGGGGGCAGGTCGGCGGCCGGCGGCGCGGGCGGGAGCGCGGGTCGCTCGATCACCTCACGGATGCACGCGCCGTCCGGCAGCGGCGTGCGGGTGCCGGCGCAACCGACGCCGAAGGCGAGGAACAATGAGAACCGCAGGCGCATCCGTGCCCCTAAGAACGAACTCGGCCGACCTACTTCGACCGCTCGACCGGACCCAGTCGGTTCGGCGTCTCCTTCGGCTTCACCTCCCGCGCGGGGGGGAAGCCGTTCAACAGCCGCCACAGCTCGTACCCCAGCCGCACTTCCTTGACCAGCACCCACCCCTGGGCGCGGACCCCCTGCCGCAGGTACTCCTCGTTCGGCCAGCCCGCCCCCGCCGCGGGTTCGACCAGCACGCGGAACCGGCCGCCGGCGGCCTCGGCCGTCGGGTCCACGAGGAACACCCGGCCCTCGAACGTCCCGGCCGCCGCTTCCGGATACGACGCGAACTGCACCGCCGCCCACCCCTCGAACTGGAGCAGCACCCGGTCCCCCTTCCGGACCAGCGGCAGGTCGTTCCCGTCGATGTAAAGTTCGGCGACGATACCGGGGTACTCGGCCGGCGTCAACCGCGCGACCGGGCCGTTACTCACACCAGATGTCCCCCCAACCGCCGCCGCCACCGCATCCTTCCGCGGGTCGAACGGCTCGCCGCCGGCCTTGATGTCCGGGACGAGCACGGCCAGCCGCTCGCCGGGCCGCACGAGTTGCCCGCCGGCCTCGGCGTTCGCCAGGACGCGGAACACCGTCCCGTCCGTCGGCGCGAGGATCCGCTGGTTCTCCTGCCGCTGGACCTGAATCCGCATCGCCGTGTACTGCTGGTTCACGGCCGCCTGCTCGCTCTGGGCCGACTTCAGGTTCGCCTCTTCGGTTTGGATCGACGCGGCCGTCCGCTTCTCGGTCGCGTCCCGCTGGGCCTTGAACCCGTCGATGGACCGTTCCGCCAGCTTCACGCGGGCCTCGACCAGCGGGACCTGCCGCTGGGCGAGCTTCAGCCGCCGGTCCGCCTCCTCGACCGCGTCCTTCGACACGACCTCGCCGACCTTGCTCTCGTTCAGCTTCTTCAGCCGGTCGTAGTTCAACTGCTCCCGCTCGAGGTCGAACTTCGCCCGCTCCAACTCCTCCTTCGTGGCGAGCCGCTGCTGCTCGGCCTGGTCGATCCGGAACCGGGCCTCGGCGAGGAGCAGCTCCCGCTCGTCCTTGATGTGCCCGAGCCGGTTCCGCTGGTCCACGATCCGCCCGTCCGCGAGGGTCAGCCGCTGGAGGGCGAGCATCTCCTGCTCGCGGAGCCGTTCGAGGATGTTCGGGTCGTTGTCCACCAGATCGACGAGGATTTGCCCGGCCTTCACCTTGTCCCCTTCCATGACGTGCCACTTCTTGACCCGCCCCTCGATCGGGGAGACGACGAACTGCGGCCGCTGGACCGGGTTGAACGCGATGGCCCGGCCCTGGCCGTGGGCGGTCTGCGTCCACGGGGCGAGCAGCAGGACGGGGACGAGGATCAGAACGAAGAGGATGAGCAGACGGGCCGCCCACCGGACCCACCGCGGGGTGCGGGCCTGGGCCAGGGCGTGCAGCGCCTCGGGGGTGGCGGGTGTGGTTCCCATTCGCGGCCCTCGGTTCGTGATTCTTGTAGGGCGGGTCAAGGCTTTGCGCCGACCCGCCGGGGGACGACAACCGCGTTGGGAGGTACCGAGAAGCCGGGGGCGCGACGGCGGGTCGGCGCAAAGCCTTGACCCGCCCTACAGCGCCGCCACCGCCACCGGCCGGGCCGCCCGCTCGACGTTCACCACCCGGTCGCAGAGGCGGACGACCTCCTCCGAGTGCGTCACGATCAGCACCGTCCACGCCGCGTCCCGGCCGAAGATCGCCGGCAACACCGACTCGCGAATCTCCGCGTCCATGTGGTCGAGCGTCTCGTCCAGGATCAGCAGCCGCGGCTTGCCGACCATCGCGCGGGCGAGCATCAGCCGGTTCGCCTGGCCCAGCGACAGCGGCGACCCGCCGGTCCACAGGACCGTCTCCAGCCCGTCCGGGAAGTCCATCACCCGGCGGTCCAGGCCGACGCTGTGCAGGGCGTGCCGCACGTCCGCCAGCGTCACGTCCGGCCGGCCCATCCGGACGTTCTCCAGGATCGACGCCTGGATCGTCTCGATCCCCTTCACGACGGCGATCGACGCCCGCATCTCGTCCAACCGGACGGACCGCAGGTCGGCCCCGTCCATCTCGACCCACCCGCGGCTCGGCGTCCGCAGGCCGAACAAGAGGTCGATGAGCGTGCTCTTCCCCGCCCCGTTCGGCCCGACCAGCGCCACCCGCTCGCCCGGCTTGATCGCGAAGGACAAGTCGGTCAGCGCGTCCTGGTGCGCGTCCTCGTAGGTGTACGTGACGTTGTGAATCGCCAGCGGCATCCCGCCCGGCCGCCCGGCGTGCGGCTCCCCGGTCGCCCGCTCCAGCGGCAGGTCGATCAGGTGGCCGAGCTTCTCCACCGCCGCCAACAGGTCGTAGTACGCCTCCAGTTGCTTGCCGACCTTCGTGAACGTCGCCACCACCAGCGTGACGACGATCTCGGCGGCGACGAGTTCGCCGAGCGTCAGCTCGCCGCGGATGACGAGGACGCCGCCGAGGCCGAGCAGCGCGACGTTCGCCGCCGCCTGGAGGAACAGCGCGAACACGAGCTGCCGCAGCAGCACGCGGAAGTGCGCCGCCCGGTGCTCGAGGTACGTCTGCGTCAGCCGGTCGGTCCCGGCGCGGGCGTAGGCCGGGCCGCCGGCCGTCTTGAACAGGATGGGGTGGCGGGCCACTTCCTCCATCCACGCGGCCACGTCGTACTTCGCGATCGACTCCCGCACCGCCGACCGCACCGCCCCCCACCCGAGGACGGTGAACAGCAGCACGAGCGACACGAGCAGGATCAGGTCGAACCCGAGCAGGTACGTGTGGTAGAAGCCCAGCAGGACCATGCCGATGAGGACTTGCAGCGTGATCGTCACGCCGTCGAGCAGCAGCGTGGCGGCCGCCTTCTGCACGGTCAGCACGTCGAAGAACCGGTTCACCAGTTCCGGCCCGTGCTGCCGGTCGAACGCCCGCAGGTCCACCCGCGGCAACCGGTACGCCAGGTCGCTCGCCACGCGGACGAAGATGCGGCGCTGGATGAACTCGACGGCGATCGTTTGCAGCGTCTGGAGGAACCCGGCGAGGCCGAGGGCCACGAACAGCGCGGCGCAGAGGACGAACAGTTGCTGGACGAGCGTGCCGAGGGCGACGGTGTTCACGACGGCCATCGCGACGATCGGCACGGCCAGCGTGCAGACGCCGACGCCGACGGCGAACAGGACGACCGCGATCAGTTCCCGCCGCTCCGGCCGGAACAGCCCGAGCAGCCGGCGGAACGCCGACATCGTGACGTGGTCGAAGTGATCGTGGCCGGCGGCGTGTGGGGAGTGTGCCATGACGGTCGATTAATAGTACAGGGACTGTGCTATTTTCAACGCCCACAAAAAAAGCGGCGGTCCGTCGGACCGCCGCCGGAGGGTTGTCGCTACTCGCTCTCGCGGAGCTTGATGAGCAGCCGCACGATTTCCCAGTACAGCCAGACGAGCGTGACCAGGAGGCCGAACGCGCCGTACCACTCCATGTACTTCGGGGCCTGGTACCGCGCCCCCTGCTCGATCATGTCGAAGTCGAGCACGAGGTTGAGGGCGGCGATCACGACCACGAACACGGAGAACCCGATGCCGATCGGCCCGGCGGCGTGGATGTACGGGATGCCGACGCCGAACAGCCCGAGGAGGATTGTGGCGAGGTACACGAGGCAGATCGCGCCGGTCGCGGCGACGACGCCCATCTTGAACTTCTCGGTCGCCCGGATCAGCCCGGACGAGTACGCGAGCAGCATGACGGCCAGCACGCCGACGGTCAGGAGGGCGGCCTGGAGGACGATGCCCTGGTACTTCCCGGCGACGAGGCCGGAGAGCGCGCCGAACAGCAGCCCCTCGCACACGGCGTAGGCCGGGGCGGCGACCGGGGCGACCCGCGGGCTGAAGAACATCACGATGCTGGTGAGCAGGCCGCCGAACAGCCCGCCGAGGACGAACCCCATGGCGTAGTCCATCCGCGGGGCGGACCCGGTGACGCCGAGCGGGAAGACCATGTGCCACGCGAAGCCGCCGGCCGCGAGCAGGAGGGCGATCAGGAAGCCGGTCTTGGCGACGGCCCCGTTGACGGTCATGACGCCGCTGCGGTCGCGGCCGCGGGATTCTTCGAGGAACGTCCGCTCGCTGAGGGCGGGGTTCGAGGTTCTCATATGCATACTCCTTCGGAGTGGGTTGTGTGCGAGCTCTAATCGTTGGATTATACACCCATCTCGGTTCACCTTACAGGAAGTGATACGGCGAACCCAGGCGAAGATTTGAAACGCGAACCGCCCCGGCTAACTGCCGGGGCGGTCGGGGGTTACGGTGAACGTGCGTTAGTCGCGTTCCGGGTTCGGCCGCGGGCGGTCGCCCTCGGGCCGCCGCTCGCCGTCGGGCCGGCGGTCCGGGTTCGGCCGGCGGTCGCCTTCCGGCCGCCGTTCGCCTTCTGGCCGCCCCCCTTCGGGCCGGCGGTCGCCGTCCGGGCGGCGCTCCTCGCGGGGGCCGGCGTCCGGGCGGCCCGGCCCGCCGGGGAACCCGCCGCCCATCGGCCCGAACCCGCCGCTCCCGCGGCCGCCCGTCGGCGGGCCGTCCGGGCCGACGCGGTTGAACGCCCCGAACCCGCCGCCCATGCCGCCGGGGAAGCCGCCCATCGGCGGCCGGCCGGCCACCGTCCGGGTCGGCCGCGGGCCTTCGATGGCACGGATCAGCTTCTTCGCCGCCGTCGCTTTCGCCGCGTCGTCGCCGTCGGCCAGCCCCTTGAGCGTGGGCAGCGCGGCCTCGCCGACGGCCACGATCCCGGCCCGAGCGCTGTCGCGGATTTCGTCGTGCGGGTCGGTGATCTTCGCGGCCAGCGTCTTCACCCAGGCGTCCACCTGGTTGTCCGGGCGGCGCTCGCCGCGGCGGTCGCCGCCGCGCGGCTCGGGCGGGCGGTCGTTGCCGCGGGGCCGGTCGCCGCCCGGCGGTTGCGCGACGGCGAGGGTGACGCTGAGGGCCGTGCCGAGGACGGCCGCGGGCAGGAGCTGGAACAGGCGTGGCATGTGGGTTCCCTGGAAGAGGCCGCGGGATGGTCCGCGTACCAGGGAAAACGGCGGGCGTGAAATGTCAGGACAGGTGAAAAGTGAATGAGGGGCGAAAGCCCAGGCACGGCCGTGCCTGGGCTTTCGCCCGCGATCAATACCGCACGCCGAAATTCATGAGGAAGTTGATGCCGACGATGTCCGACCCGTTCGGCGGGACGACGTTCAAGAAGGAATACTCGAACTCGCCCCGGACCCCGGCGAAGAGAATCCAGTTCCCCATCGGCCGCTCCCAGTTCGTGTGCGAGGCGACGAGCACGCTATGGAAGACGCTCTGCTTCCGGTGGTAGCCGCCCTCCACGTCGGGGCGGAACGCATCGACGTGCGAGGTCCCCCACCGGCCGCCGACCTCGAACCCGCTCCGGCAGTTCCACGCCGACTCGCCGCCGACGTTGCCGGGGCCGTTGACCCACCAGTCCCGGCCGAAGCCGAAGTCGAAGCTCGTGCGGTGCAGCCCGCGGACGAGTTGGGACGTGAGAACGTCCGGCACGCCCGTTTGCAGCGTGGTGTGGACCAAGAGCGGCCCGCCGCGCTCCTGGCGGCCGCGGTTGTACGTGTAGCTGATGCCGGTCGTCAGCACCCACGCGGCGTCGCGGGTCGGGTTGAAGTACAGCGTCCGCGCCCCGCCGCCGACCTGCCAGCCGGTGTTCAGCCGGCCGCTCAGCTCGCTGCCGCCGACGACCAGCGACGGGCCGGTGCGGAAGTAAAGTTCGTACGTCAGCGGCCCGTGCGCGCCGACCGGGCCGCAACAACTGCCGTCCGGGCAGGCCGGGCTGAACACCGTCCCGGACGGGTAGACGGTCGTGGTGGTCGTCGTTCCGGGCGGGGCCGTCAGGACGGTCGTGGGCGTCGGGGCCGTTTCCGCCGCGGGCGGCGCGGCCGGGAGCTTCGGCAACGGCGAATCGTACTGCCCGAGCGCGGGCCACGCCATCGCCCCAACCGCCAACACGCCGGCCAAGAATCGAGCTGCGTTCATGCGTCCCTCACGGCGATCGCCCCTCGGTCGGGCGGCCCTCGGTGTGGTTCACCCGCTGCGGATACCCCGTCGTCATCGAGTATCGGCATCGACCGGGCAAAACTTAACGCCTGTGCCGGGCGTGCCGGTCGTAGGGGTTTGGCCGCCGGCAGCCGAGGCAGTATAAGTTGAATGGGAAACGATCCGACTTCCGAAGTCCGGCTTCGACTTCGGAAGTCGATGCGGAAGAGGCGCGAATGCGGGCACGGATTAGGCCCCTGAGTCGATCGACTTCCGAAGTCGAAGCCGGACTTCGGAAGTCTTGGGTAATCGAGGTAAACCGGATGGCCGTGGTGGAACTGCGCGACCTGGACGAGGCCCGCCGCTACCTGCTGCAAGGGCTGTGGCTGCAGCGGGCGGCCCGGCCGCACGCCGCCCGCGTCGGGGCGGTCCTGGAGTGGGCCATCGTCATCGCGGACAACGGCGACCCGCTCCCGCCGCCCGGCGTCCTCGCGGACCTCGGGCACATCGCGTTCGGGTTCGACCCGACCGGCGCGGCGAAGGAGCACCCCGTCATACCCGGCTGGCCGGCGAACCTCGGCGCGAACTACGAGGACCACTTCCTCGGCCACGTCTATCGGGACTGGACGTTCGAGCGGGCGACGGACGCGCTCCGCCGGTACGCGGCGAAAGACCGGCCGCGGGGCCTGGCGTTCGTGGTCAAGCAGCTCCGCGACCGGGCCGGCCTCGGCGGCGTCGAGTTGTCCCCGGCGGTCGTCCGCGAACTGGCCAAGTCGAACCCGAACGATCTGCTGGGCGAGGGGTACGACAGCTTCACGAGTGTCGGCCCGCACCCGCTGTTGGCGCGGCAGTACGAGGATCTGATCTCCGCGGCCCGGCGGGTGGCGGAAGTCCTCGGCCCGGAGGACGTGATCGCGCTCGAACACCGGACGGCCCTGGCGGACATGAGCCGGTTCGTGGCGCACCGGCAAATCCTCACGCTGACCGCGAAGCTGGAAGCGCAACTGCCGACCCGCCCGGTGCGGCCGCTGGTCGGCCGGAAGGAGGTCCCGACGCGGGTGCTGGACGAGGACCAGTACCCGGTCGGCGGGTACACGTCGATCGCCAACCGCGGCAGCATCGAGAGCCTGCTGCACTCGCAACTGGCGTACATGGAGCCGGTCGAATCGCCGGACCTGTTCGACGTGAAGTTCGTGCGGGACGAATTGTTCTTCTATTCCCGTGACGAGAACCAGTTCCTCCGGCGGCGGCGGACGTTCGCGTTCGTGTTCGCCCCGGACCTCTTGTCCGCCCGGTACAAGGACGAGGAGCTGCCCGTCCAGCGGATCGTGCTGGCGTGCTCGACCGTGCTGGCGCTCGTGCGGAAGCTGACCGCGTGGCTGAGCACGGACGCCCTGCACTTCGAGCTGCATTTCGTGAAGGCCGGGGCGACCGAGCCGCTGGCGCAGGAGGCGGACCTGTTCGCGATCCTGCTCCGCGAGCTGATCGAGACCGGCACGGCGTCGGTGCGGCACGCGGCGAGCGTCGAGGCAGTGGGGGCGGCGTGTTCGCAGTTGTCGCGGAAGTCGCAGGTACAAATCCTGCAGCTCGCCGCCGAACCGGCGATGGCCGAGCCGGACGGGACGCTGCTCACGTCGCTGGTCATCGCCGGCCCGCGGCCGACGCTGCTCGACGGGTTCGGGAAGCCGGTCGAACTGGACGCCGACGACGCGGCCGAGGCGTGGGCCATCGCCGTGCGGAAGGTGCTGGAATTGTGGGTGTAGTCGTCCGTCTCGCGGCAAATGTCAGGTGATGGTCCACCGGGTCGGAACCGGGGGGTCGTGCCCCGTCGGGTAGGAAAACTAACACCACTTGACGTGCGCGACCAAATCGAACTCGCGGACCAACGCGTCGAGCCGCGGCGAGAGGTGCGGGAGCGTCTTTGCATCGACTTCGATCGTGATCTCGACCTTGCCGGTCTCCGCGTCCTCCGGCCCGCCTTCGACGGGTGAGAGCTTGAGCGCGGCCAGCGTCGTGTCGTCGAACCCGGACAGGTCGCGGAGGTCGCCCAGTTCCTCCAGCACGACGAGCAGCTTCGTCGGGTCGTACCGGCCCTGTGCCTCCTGGTTGTTCAGCACGACGTTCAGTGCCCGCTCCCGGTCGGCGTCGAGATCGACGACCGACACGGGCACGGCTTCGTAGCCGAGTTCCCGCAGGATCGCGAGGCGGGCGTGCCCGCCGACGACGTGGCCGGTGCGGGCGTTCCACACCAGCGGCTCCACGAGGCCGAACTCGGCCAGACTCGCCTTCAGCTTGCGGTACGCGGGCTTCGTCAGCGGCCGCCGCGGGTTGTACGGCGCGGGGACGAGTCGGTCGATCGGCAATTCGCGGACGGTGACGCACGGCACGGAAAAACCCTCGGATTGTGTTCGTGTGTTCACTATTCGGAAAAGGCCGCAGGTTGTCAAACGAAGTAGGTGCAAAGCGAACCTGTTGTGGAACCCGGAGCGGTAGCGACGGGGTGTTGGTCGTACTACACCCCGTCGCTACCGCTCCGGGTTCCACGGGTTGCCGCAAGCGTTCCGCATCCGGGAAGGGGCCGACGTGTCGTTGTCGCTGTTCGCGGCCGGGCTGCCGCCGCTCGACGTGCCGGGCTGGGCGGCCGGGCCGTTCGCCCTGCTCCTCGCCGCCATCGCCATCCTGCCGCTCGCGGCCGAGCATTGGTGGCACCCGAACCGGAATAAGCTCGTCGTCGCCGCGGCCGTCGGCCTGCCGGTCGCGATCTTCCTGCTCACGCGGCCGCACGGCGCGGCCCACCTGTGGCACGCCGTCGAGGAGTACCTCTCGTTCATCGTCCTGCTCGGGGCGCTGTACGTCATCGCCGGCGGCATCGTCGTCACCGGCGACATCGCGGCCCGGCCGGCGACGAACACCGCGTTCCTCGCCGTCGGCGCGGTCCTCGCGAGCGTCATCGGCACGACCGGCGCGAGCATGGTCCTCATCCGCCCCGTCCTCCGCACGAACCGCGAGCGGAAGAACACGAAACACATCCCGATCTTCTTCATCTTCGTCGTGTCGAACTGCGGCGGGCTGCTGACGCCGCTCGGCGACCCGCCGCTGTTCCTCGGGTTCCTCAAGGGCGTCGATTTCTTCTGGACGTTGCGGCTCTGGCCGCAGTGGCTGTTCGTCAACGGCCTACTCTTGCTCGCGTTCCTCGTGTGGGACATCGTCGCGTACCGCGCGGAGAAGCCCGGCGACATCACGCGGGACGAGCGCGAGGTGTTCCCGCTCCGGGTCCGCGGGTTGAAGCTGAACGGCCCGCTCCTGCTCGGCGTGATCGCGGCCGTCCTGTTGAAGAAGGTCGTGCCGGTCTTCCCGGTCTGCGAACTCGCGATGGTCGCGCTGGCGGCGGTCTCGCTGTGGAAAACGCCGCGGACGAACCGCGAGCTGAACAAGTTCGCGTGGACGCCGATCCTCGAAGTGGCGGTCCTGTTCGCCGGCATCTTCGTCGCGATGGTCCCGGCGCTGGCCCTGTTGCGAACGCACGGCGCGGCCCTCGGCGTGACGCAGCCGTGGCAGTTCTTCTGGATCACCGGGCTGCTGTCGGCGTTCCTCGACAACGCGCCGACGTACATCACGATGGGCGAACTCGCCGTCGTGGTCGGCGGGCTGGAACAGTTCAAGGACCTGATGACGGCGACGCCGCGCATCCTGTCCGCGATCAGCTGCGGGGCCGTGTTCCTCGGCGCGATGACGTACATCGGAAACGGGCCGAACTTCATGGTGAAGGCGCTGGCGGAGGAGAACGGGTACAAGATGCCGTCGTTCTTCGGCTACCTCGGGTACGCGGCCGTGATTCTGCTGCCGGTCTTCGTCGCGACGACGCTGATCTCGTTTCGCTAAAATTTTCGCATGTCGCTCAGCGTCCTCGAACCGGGGCTGTACTCGCTGCTCGTCGATGCCGGACGGCCGGCGGCGCGGCACCTCGGCGTGCCGGTCGGCGGCGCGGCCGACCGCGCCGCCCTCGCCCTCGGCAACGGCCTCGTCGGCAACGACCCGACCACTCTCGCGCTCGAAATCACGATGAGCGGTCCGACGCTGCGGGCGGAACATCGCACGGCGTGCGTCGTCTTCGGCGCGCCGTTCTTCGCCGCCGTCGCGAACAAAAACCGGCTCGAACCCGGAACCACGTTCACGCTCGAACCCGGCGACGTGCTGAAGGTCGGCGGCACGCCGACCGGCGTTCGCGGCTACCTGTGCGTGGCCGGCGGCTTCGCCGGGACGCCGGTGTTGGGCAGTCGCTCCGCCCTCGAACCGATCCAGGTCGGCGACGTGCTGGCCGGCCCGGAGTCGCGGACCGGCGGGCGGTCGCTGCCGTTCGCGGGGCTGCCGAACGAGGAGGGGAACGTCCTCCGCGTGTTGCCCGGCCCGCAATTCGACTGGTTCCTCGAACCGGAACCGTTCTTTTCCACCGAGTACGAGGTGCTGCCCGCGAGCAACCGGATGGGCGTGCGGCTCCGCGGCGAGAAACTGGTGCGGCGGCCGGGCGAACTCGTCTCCGAGCCGGTCGCCCCCGGCGCGGTGCAGGTCACGAACGACGGCCAGCCGATCGTCCTCGGCGTGGACGGGCAGACGATCGGCGGCTACCCGAAGGTCGCGCACGTCGTCCGCGCCGACCTCGACCGGCTGGCGCAGCTGCGGCCCGGCGAGGCGGTGCGGTTCCGCAAGGTGTCGGCCGGGGAGGCCGCCCGCGCGGCGGCGGACCGGGCGGCCACAATTCGCGAGTGGTTGTTGCGGCTGCGGCTGGCGGCCGGGCTATAATCGCCCCTGTCGTTCCCACACACACGGAGAATCCAGATGCGTTCGTTCGTCGCGTTTCTGTTCGCGCTGGCCGCCGCCGGGGTCGCCGCGGCCGCGGACAAGGGCACGTCGGTGGAACTGGCCGGGATGAAGTCCACCACGCCCGCGGACTGGAAGGAAGAGAAGCCGTCGAACACGATGCGGCTGACGCAGTTCAAGCTGCCGAAGGCCGAGGGGGACAAGGAGGACGCGGAGTTGGCCGTGTTCTTCTTCCGCGGCGGCGGCAGCGGGTCGGTGGACGCGAACCTCAAGCGGCAGACGGCGAAGTTCGAGCCGGCGGCCGGCAAGGACAAGGTCGAGGAGGCGGTGGACAAGGAGTTCAAGGTCGGCGGGGTGAAGGCGACCTACCAGGACGTGAAGGGGACGTTCCTGTCGAAGTTCCCGCCGTTCGACCCGAACGCGAAGGTGACGAAGAAGGACGGCTACCGGCAGATCTACGTCGTGTTCGAGACGAAGGACGGCCAGTATTACATGACGCTGCTCGGCGGCGATAAGACCGTCGAGAAGCACAAGAAGGGGTTCGACGAGTTCTTGAAGAACTTCAAGTAAGGGGTTTCGCGCGGGATTGCCCACGGACGTTCGTCCGTGGGCTTTCTCGTTTTTTTACCATGCATCCGCTGTTCTTCGATTACGACCTGCCCGAGCGACTGATCGCGCAGCAGCCTGCCGAGCGGCGCGACGCGGCGCGGTTGCTCGTCGTGGACCGCGCCGCCGGCGCGCTCGCGCACCACCACGTGCGCGACTTGCCGTCGCTGCTTCGGCCAGGCGACCGGCTCGTACTGAACGACACGAAAGTCCTGCCGGCCCGGCTCGTCGGCGAGCGGGCGGCGACCGGCGGCAAGTGGGAGGGGCTGTTCGTCCGCGAACCCGGCCCCGGCGTGTGGGAGCTGCTCGCGAAGACGCGCGGCTACCCGTGCGTCGGCGAAACGATCGCGACCGACACCGGGCTGTCACTCGCGGTCGTCGGCCGCACGCCGGACAAGCACTGGCTGATGAAGCCGACCGTTCCCGGCCACGCGGTCGATCTCTTGGCGCGGTTCGGAACCATGCCGCTTCCGCCGTACATCCGCAGGGGCCGCGCGAGCGGGCCGGACGCGGAGCGGTACCAGACCGTGTACGCGAGGGCCGCCGGGTCCGTCGCCGCGCCGACGGCCGGGCTGCACTTCACGCCGGAACTGCTCGCGGAACTGACGGCGACGGGCGTGCCGCAGTCGGCCGTCACGCTGCACGTCGGCCTCGGCACGTTCCTGCCGATCAAGACGGACGAACCCACCCGGCACGACATCCACGCCGAGTGGTGCGCCGTCCCGGCGGCGACGGTCGAAGAGATTCAGCGAACGAAATCGGCCGGCGGGCGGGTGATCGCCGTCGGCACGACGACGACGCGAACGCTGGAATCGGCGGCCCGCGACGGCGAGCTGCGGCCGTTCGTCGGCGAGTCGAAGCTGTTCATCCACCCGCCGTTTTCCTTCCGCGTCCTCGACGGGCTGCTCACGAACTTTCACCTGCCGCGGACGACGCTGTTGCTCCTGGTGCAAGCGTTCGCCGGGAGCGAACTGCTGAAGCGGGCGTATGAGGAAGCGATCCGCGAAGGGTACCGGTTCTACAGCTACGGCGACGCGATGCTGATCTTGTAGGGCGGGCACGGCCCACCCTCTTTCACCCACCCTTTCTGTCGGAACCACGCCACCGCCTCCCGCAGGCTTTCGGTCACCGGCCGCGGCTTCAGCCCCAAGTCGGCGAGGCTGCGGGTCGCGTCGAACGCCATCGTCCGCTGGGTCAGTTTCACGCCGGTCACGCTCGCGGCCGGCATCTCGCCGGTGAACACGTCCGCCACGAACTCGCTGGCGTAGGCCGCGGCTAGGGCCAGCGGGTACGGCACGGCCCACGTCGGCGGCGGTACGCCGCACTCCGTCGCGAGGAGATCGAATACCCGCTTCACGGACCAGTTCTCGGCCCCGAGCAGGTAGCGGCGGCCGGGCACGCCCTTTTCCATCGCGAGCATCATCCCCTTCGCCACGTCCCGCACGTCGATCAGGTTCAGGTCCGCGTCGAGGTACGCGGCCCGCTTCCCGCGGCAGCAGTCGAGCACCATCCGCGTCGGCGGTGACAACCCGGTATCACCCGGCCCGACGGGGAGCGTCGGGTTCACGATCACGACCGGCTTCCCCTCCGCGGCCAGCCGCCGGGCGTGTTGCTCCGCGAAGAACTTCGACCGGCAGTACGGCCCGATCACGTCCTTCAGTCGAACCTCTTGGTCCTCGGCGATGGCCGTCGTCTGCGCGGCGCGGGTGAGGATGCTCTCCGTGCTGCAATGCAGGACGCGCTCCGCCCCGGCCGCGAGGGACTCGTCGAGGACGTTGACCGTGCCGTGGAAGTTGACCTGCGCGAAGTGCCCGCGGCGGCGGGTCCAGAGCTGCGGGTTCGCGGCGAGGTGGTAAACGTGCCGCGCCCCGCGGACGGCGTTCCGCACGGCGGCGCGGTCCCGAATGTCCGCGAACACGACCTCGGCCGTCGGCGGGTGATCGACGCCGCGGCCCGGCTTCTCGACGACGCGAACCCGCTCGCCGCGCTCGGCGAGGAAGTGGACGAGGAACCGCCCGATGAACCCGCCGCCGCCGGTGACGACCGTGCTCATGCCGCCTTCCGCGAGTACAGGTCGAGCTGCTTCTTCCCGGCGATCAGCGCGAACGCCCGGCGGACCTGCTCGTACCCGTCGCAGAGCAGGAAGCTCGACTTGCGGCCCGCGCTCTTCATGCCGAGGACGTAGTAGTTCGGCTCGCCCGTCAGGAAGTCGCCGGTCGGCTCGGCGACGCGCAGTTCCTGGCAGACCGTCAGGTCCGGGCGGTAGCCGACGTTCGCGATGACGCGGTCCACCTCCCAACTCATCGGCTTGCCGTTCACCGTGCCCGCGACGCGGAATCCCTTGTCCGGGCCGTGCGAGATCAGTTCCTCCACGTTCGTCTGCGGGTGGTATTCGAGGTTGCCGTCGCACCGGCACGCGAGGTTGTTCGCCCGCGCCGCCAACTTGTCGCGGTCCCTGAACGGGTCGTTCGGGACGCGCGGCAGCGGCCCGCCGCCGCGGTCGGCGTGCGTCAGCCAGATCGCCCACGTCGATTGTTCTTGTTCCGCGAGCGTCGCCAGGTTCGCGATCGTCGTCGCCGCGGAGTAGCCGCCGCCGATCAGGATGACGCTCTTGTTCGCGTAGTGTTGCTTCTTCGCGCCGAGGATGTCGTCGTTCCAGTACGAGAGCTGCGGGCGGGCCGCGATCTCGCCGGCGGCCGGGATGCCGGCGTCGCCGGCCCAGTTCGGCCGGGAGTAGCTGCCGGTGCAGTCGAGGATCACGTCCGCGGTGTCGAACCGCTCCTGCCCCTGGGCCGTCCGCACGAGCAGGCGGAACGGCGACAGCGGCTTCGCCGGGTCCGGCGAATCGGTCTTCCGCCACCCGGTCCGGCCGACGGTCAGGACCGTCGTTTGCAGTTGGAGGCTGTCCTTCAGCGCCGCGGACTCCGCGAGCGGGACGAGGTAGCACTCCCGCCACTCGCGGCCGGTGATGGTGTTGCCCTCGGCCGGGAAGTCCCGCTTCGGGTTCTCGCGGCGGAGCGTTTCGAGGCCGAGCGTCGTCGCGGTCTGGCCGAACGGCGTGAACATCGTGACGTGGCCCCACCGGTTGACGTGCTCCGCGACTTGGCCGGAGTCGTAGACGGTCACGGGCAGGTCGAGCGACCGGGCGTAGAGCGCCGCCTCCAGGCCGATCGGGCCGCAGCCGAGGATCGCGATTCGCGGCGGGGCAGGGGGTTTCGGCATCACGCACTCCGAACGAGGTCGCCGGGAGTGTAGCGTGGTCAACGGGTCGGGTGCAAGGCAACCACGGAGATGACCGGAACAATTCAAAATGCGAAATTAAAAAATGCAAAATGGAATCACGGCAGGGGGACGTTCTTGAACGAGAACTCGACCTCCCGCGGGGCGGTGATCCACTCGACGAGGACCAGCTTCGTCGGCTTGCCGAGCTTCCGGCCGGCCGGCGGCACGAACGGCAGCGTCATCGACACGGAGCCGGGGGCCTGGTTCATGTTCGTCGCCCCGGTCGTGACGAACTTCTCGCCGTCCTCGTCGTAGACTTCCAGCCGCTGGTAGACGGCGTTCGACCAGGCGTAGTCCTCGTGCGTCGCGTGCAGGTGCTTCGCCGTCAGCGTCACGGAGAAGCCCGCCTCGCTCGGCTCGGTCACGCTCTCGATCAGCAGCTCCGTCGTGCGGCTCACGAACGTCTTCTTCTTCACCGTCAACAGCTTCTCGACCGTGATCTCCGGCCGCGTCCCGGCCAGGAGCGTCAGTTGCACCTTGCCGCGGAGTTCCTTGATGAGCGTCGCCTCGCGGGCCGGCTTGCCGAGGTTCACGTACAGGTACTGGTTGTTGCCGCGGTAATTCGCCGAGTTGTAGTAGGAGACGCGGGTGTTCGGGTCGTCGCCGGCCAGGAGGCTCGCGCCGGTGTCGTCGGTCGCGGCCGTGACGACGACCGGCTGCGCGCCGAGCATCGGGTTCTTCGGCTCGGACAGCAGCATCAGATTCAAGGTCAGCGTGCCGTTGTTCACCACCGGGAGGCCCTTCCGCGGCAGCCCGGAGAGGAGGCGGTTCTGGTTCGACCCGATGTTCGTGGCGACGACGCGGAACGGCCCGGCGCGGTGGACGTGCGGGTCGAAGGAGTCGTTGGCGTGGACGCTCACGCCGCCCGCCTCCTCGCCGTAGTCGTTCGCCTGCACCGACAGCCCGGCGGCCTCGGCCACCTCGTCGAGCGCCTCCCAGAACGTGCGGTCCTTCCAGGCCACGGTCAGCCGCTGTTTCTCGTCGTCCGGGCCGCCGTTGACCTTGTACCCGGTCTGGTCGGCGATCTCCTTGAGCAGTTGGCCGATCGGCTTGTTGCCGGTGAACGTGACCCGCCGCGGGTTGTGCAACTCGGCGTGTTCGAGCTTCGCGATCAGCACTTCGAGGCGGCGCTCGACCTCCGGGTTGTCGGTCGTGGCGGCGACGCGCTTCATCACCGGCCGGGCGCGGTCGCCGAGGGCGGCGAGGTCGCGGGCGGCCGTCTCCCGCTCGCGGAAGTCGGCGGCGGCCAGCTTCTCGATCAGCGCGAGGGCCTTCTTCTCGGTCGGCGTCGGGCCGGACGACTTGAACGGGTTCTCGGCGACGGCGGCGGACGAGACGGCACAGATCGCCCAGGCGGCACAGGTCAATCGGCGGAGCATGTCGCGGGAACCCACGGGGCGGAATCGTTCAAGTCCGTTTCTAAAGGGTAAACGGCGGCCGGGCCGGTCACAAGGGCCGGGGCGCTGCGCGACGTGCGAATTCTGGCCGGAATTGTTGAAGTGGGGCGGTTGGTGGATTTGATATAGCCGCCGGCTTGCCGGCGGGGTTTTGGGCGTCGCAAAACCCCGCCGGCAAGCCGGCGGCTATCTAGTGGGGATCACTTCTTAAACATCGCGTGGTTGCGGTCGCCGCGGGACAGCAGGTAGCACATCAGGTCGAGGGCCTCGTCTTCTTTCAGCACGTCCAGCAGGCCGGCCGGCATCATCGACGTCTTCGACGGCTTCATCGACGCGACGTTGTTCCGGTTCACCGGCCGGAGGTCGTTCGGGTCGAGCATGTCCGTGTTCACCCGGTACGTGTCCCCTTGCAGGTTCGCGATCCGGCCGATCACCTGGCCGCCGTCCTCCAGCTCGAAGATCGTCGCCGCGTACTGGTCGCTGACCTCCTTGCTCGGGTCGAGGACGGACTCCAACAGGTCCTTCGGGCCGAACCGGCCGGCGACGCCGCTCAAGTCCGGGCCGAACGACGACCCGTCGTTGTCGTACCGGTGGCAGCCGAAGCACCGGGCCTCGCCGAACAGCTTCCGGCCGCGGTCGAAGTCGCGGCCGCCGGCCTTCACCGCCGCCTCCAGCTTCGGGGCGAGGTCGTCGAGCGTGTACTTCTTAACGACCGGCCGCGGCGGGCCGCTGGCCGCGGTCTTCGGCCCGGCGGCGGCTTCCTTGAGCAACCCGGCCACGGCCGCCTTCTCGTCGCCGTTCAGCGTCTTCTCGAAGTCGTCGCGGATCAGTTTCAGGAACCCGCCGAGGCTGTTGCCGCCGCGGAAGTAGTTCGCGCTCACCAGCCACTCGGCGTACTGCTTCCGCAGCGCCGGCGTCCACCCCGCCTTCAGCACCCGGAGGGCGCGGGCGTACTCCATCTGCTCCTCCTGCGTCGGCGCGTTCGCGAGGAGCTTCATCCCCTGCTCGGCCGCCTTCGGGGCGTCGAGGTAGACGAAGACCTGGAGCAATTCGCCGTCCACGTACCGGTTCTTCGTCGGGAACGCGGGCGAGAACTTCGTCAGCCACGCCTCCCTCTCGGCGTCCGTCGGCTTGCCGAGGCGGTTGAACAGGACGTGGTAGACGCGGACCATGTCGAGCTGCTGATCGACCGGCAGCTTCGCGAAGTCGATGCGGCCGAGGGCGTCGAGAATCTTGCCGCGCAGCGCCGGGTCCGCCTTCGGCGAGTCCGGTTTCGCGTGCTGCGGGCACGGGGCCGACACGCGGACGAGCGCGAGCAGGGTGATCAACGCAGAACCTGGATTCTTTCCGGAGTTCTTCGCGGAGAGCACCGCGTCCGCCCAGTATTTCGGGTTCTGGTGTTCAAGTACAGTGCGTGCCGCGAATGCGGTTGCGCGATCAGGCATGGCGAGAGCCGCGAGAGCTTCACTACAAGCCTTCTTGGCGGCAGCTTCGTCTGAAAATGGTTGTTGGTATTGAGACAACACTTTTGGGAACGATTCAAACTTCATCCCTTTCCACTTGTCATCCGGCTTCGCGGGCGCTGTCGGTTCCGCTCCCGCGTAGGTCACCCGGTACAGCCCGCTCTGCACGCCGCGGCCGCCGACCGTGAAGTACATCGCGCCGTCGGCCGGGTTGACGACCACGTCCGTCAGCGGCAGCGGCGTGCCGGTGACGAACTCCTCGGCCGTCCCTTCGTATGTGCTGCCGCTCGGCTTGAGATGTACGGCGTACATCTTGCCGTAGCTCCAGTCGCAGATGAAGAACGCGTCCTGGTACTTGGCCGGGAACTTCGCCCCGTACCCGAAGCACGTCCCGGTCGGCGAGCCGGGGCCGATGTTGCACACGCCCGGCAGGTTGTCCGCGTAGTACGCCGGGTACTTGCCCGCGCCGTTCCGCCAGCCGAACTCGCTGCCGCTGGTGACGTGGCACACGCGGGTGGGGCGATACCACGGCGTGTTCATGTCCCACTCCATGTCGGCGTCGTAGCTGAACAGCTCGCCGTCCCGGTTGTACCCGCCGTCGAACTGGTTGCGGAACCCGACGCTGAACAGCTCGACGTTCTTGCCGTCCTTGTCCACGTTCACCATGAACCCGCCGGGGCCGGGGACGCCGGCCATGAACCCGCGGCCGTCCGGCAGCCGGGGCAGCAGGTGGTCCTCGCCCCACACCGGGGGAACCTTCGTCGTGTCGTACTTCGGCAGCTTCGTCTGGTTGCCGCACACCAGCGTGAGCCGCTTGCCGTCCGGGTGCGGCAGGATCGCGTGCGTGCCGTGTTCGCCGCCAGCCCCCTGGAATTCGAGGAGCAGTTCCACCTTGTCGAGGACGTCGTCGTTCTTGCTGGACGTGACGCGGTAGAGGGCGGGCTTGAGCGTCGTGCCGCTCGGCATCTTCCGCCGGGTGTTCGGCATCACGTAAAGCGCGTCGAACGCCCAGAGGAGGCCCTGCGCGTCGCCGATGTCGGCCGGGATTTTTTCGACCTTCGTTCCCTCACCCGACCCGAGCGGCGGCGGCGTGATGCGGTACAGCGGCCCGCCCTGGTCCGACGTGATGAGCCGGCCCTTCGGGTCGACACACAGGTTGACCCACGACCCTTCCTTCTCCTTCGGCACGCTGTAGAGCAGCTCGACCTTGAACCCCTTCGCGACCTTCAACGTCGCCGGGTCGGTGGCCGCGGCCGGTTTCGTGGACTTCGGCGGGTCGGCCTTCTTCTTGGCCTTCTTGTCCTGCCCGTCGGACGTGGGGACGACCAGCAGCACTGCCAGGAACGGCAGCAGCATGAGGGTGCGGCGCATAGGCATCTCGTGAAGAGGTTGAAGGAAGGAGTGACAGTATAAGCGGTCCCGCGGGCCGCGGCGAGGATCGGTTTTCCGCCGCCCTACGGTAGCTTGCCCCACGCCTTCCGCTCGGCGGTGTCGAACGGGAAGAAGTCGTTGCGGCCGGGGTCGTCCTCGGTCGTCACGGCAGCTCCTTCGCGAACCGGGGCTTCGTCACGAGCTTGCTCAGCACCACGCACGCGGACAGGATGCCGGCGGAAAGGTAGAACGGCGTGTCGCTGCGGCCGGTCAGGTCCTTGATGTACCCGGCCGACAGCGGCACGAGGAACGCCAGCCCCCAGCCGAGGAACACGAGGCCGTAGTTCGTCCCCATGTTCTTCGGCCCGTAGAAGTCGGCCGTCATCGCCGGCAACAGCGACAGCCCGCCGCCGTACTGCCAGTAGGCCACGCCGAACACGAGGAAGAGAATCGCGACGTTCTTCGACTCGATCACCGTCGGCGTCAGGAATAAGCAGACCGCGGCGAGCGCCCCGTTCAGCGCGTAAGCGTTCGTCCGGCCGATGCGGTCCGAGTAGAACCCGGTCCCGACCCGGCCGACGGCGTTCACGACCCCGCCGAACGCGGCCAGCAGCCAGGCATTCTCGACGAAGAACGTCATCCCGGCTGCGGCCGCCGTGCCCTTGAGCGTGTCCGTCGCGTTCACGATCGCCAGCAGGCCGGACTGCGACGACCCGAACATGAGCGCCACCAACGCGACATACTGCCACGTGCCGAGTATCTCCTTCGGCGTGCGGTTCTCGACGGCGGCCGCGCCCGCCGTCGGCACTCCGGGCGGGACGTACCCCGGCGGCGGGGCCTTCAGTACCGTGCCCGCGATCACGATGACGACGGCGAACAGCACGCCCAGGCCGACGAAGCTGCCGGTGATGCCGTAGTCGGCGATGAGGTACTTCGCCAGCGGCGCGATGTAGATGGCCGCCCCGCCGTACCCGCCGACGACCAGACCCACGATCAGCCCGCGGCGGTGCGGGCCGAACCACTTCACGGCCGCCGGCGTCGCGGCGGCGTACCCGAGGCCCATGCCGACGCCGCCGAGCAGCCCGAACCCCAGCACCAGGCCGAGGTAGCTCTTCATCAGCCCGGCGACGACGCACCCGGCGGCCAGGCACAGCCCGCCGAGGGTGACGCCGAGCCGCGGGCCGTACCGGTCCTGGAGGCGGCCGCCGGGGATCATGAACAGGGCGAACGTCAGCCCGCACACGGCGTAGGCCCACGTCGCGTCGGCGTCGGAGAGGAACGTCCAGCCCGCGTTCGGGCCGGCGGAATCCATCGGCTGGTTGATTTGGTCGGGCGTCCTGGCGGTGAGGTTGGCCTTCCAGACGCTCCAGGCGTAGAGGATGCCGAGGCAGAGGTTGACGGCCATCCCGGCGGCGACGACGAGCCACCCGCGGGCGGGGGAGGGGGACGACATGCGCGGCCTTTCGCGGAGGGAGGTGCGTTCAATCTATGGGCCGCGGGGGGCGACGGGCCGCACGGCCCCGAACGAAACGCGAGCGGCGGGGGGGCCCAACGTGCCCCCCCCCCCCGCGCCCGTATCGCTGTGGGCCATCGCGGGCCCGGGGGGGGCGGTCAGCTTGATCGCCCGCCCGGCCGTGTGCCCGGG